>NZ_JAUBTK010000035.1:0-69966 GCF_036702455.1 Microcoleus sp. D2_18a_D3 | reverse complement strand
GTCAACAGTCAACAGTCAACAGTCAACAGTCAACAGTCAACAGTCAACAGTCAACAGTCAACAGTCAACAGTCAACAATTATTGAGGAGTGCAACCGCAAGTGATATGATTAACCGGATTTTATATTACTCGCTCGTCTCTCGATCCAAAATTTTAACATCTACGAATTTCAACTGCCAAGTTTAATTATTTTTAGGATGAATATGTTTCCTAAATTCCTCAATCGTTTGGCTACAAAAATTATCGGCAAAGTTCCATTACAAACGGTGCTCGTGGTTCCTTTTTTAGTGCTAATTGTCGGCACGGTAGGAGTTGTAGGTTGGCTATCTTTCCAAAACGGTCAGCGGGCAGTCAACGATGTTGCCGCTCAGTTGCGGGGAGAAATTAGCGATCGCATCAAAGACCGCATGGAACATTATATGTCAATTCCCCACATTGTCAATCACCTGAACGTTCAAGGCCTAAAAATGGGGCAGTTGAACCTAAAAGAAAAGCAAAAACTCGAACATCATTTTCTCGAACAAATTCAATATTTTGATTCTCTCAGCATCATTTACACAGGCCAAGAAAATGGAGAACATTCGGGAGCAATCCGCACTAAAGATGGGATTTTGCTCTCGGCTGCTGACAAATCTACTGGCAATAAATTAGCTCGATATACTGCGGACTCTCAGGGAAACCGCGTTCAATTAGTGCAAATTTCACCCAATATTTACGACCCGCGAACTCGCCCTTGGTACATAGCGGCGGCTGCGGCCAAAAAACCTATTTGGACTCCAATTTATACAGATTTTTTGACTGGTGAGCTGGCAATTACTGCTGCTTTGCCTATCTACGACGATGCTGGCAAATTGTTAGGAGTAGCTGGCAGCGATGTGCTGTTTTCCCGCATCAAAGAATTTCTCGTTAGCCTCAAAATTGGCCAATCAGGACAAACTTTTGTGATGGAGCGATCGGGGATGTTAATTGCTACTTCAACGGCGAGTCAAGAATTCGTCGTGGAAGGTAAAGAAACAAGACGCATTAAAGCTTCAGAAAGCGAGAATCCGGTAATTCGCCAAACTGCACAGCATCTAGATAAATCCTACGATAGCTTAGCTAAAATTAATAATTCTCAACAACTTAGTATTGATGTTGATGGCAAGCGAAATTTTATTCAGGTAGCTCCTTTTAAAGACGATCGAGGGTTGGATTGGCTGATTGTAGTAGTTGTACCAGAATCGGACTTTATGGAGCAAATTAACCTCAACACGCGCACGACTTTTTTACTGTCGCTTGCAGCTTTGATGGGGGCGACAATTCTGGGGATTCTTACTGCTAAATGGGTAGTTCAGCCGATTTTAAGATTGAATGCGGCGGCGAAAGCTTTGGCGCGGAATGAATGGGATACAAAGCTCACTCTGAATCGCAAAGATGAACTCGGAGAACTTGCCACTGCTTTTAACAGCATGGCCGAGCAATTGCAGCATTCATTTACTTCTCTGTCGGAAAGCGAAAACCGAGTCCAACAATTTTTCAATGCAGTACCACTAGGCATTTTTATTGTAGAGCCCAACGGTCAACCTCACTACATTAATCCTGCTGGAGAGCAACTTTTATCTCAAGGAATTGTACCCGCAGATTCCGAAAGTTTACGTCAATCCTACCGAGTTTATTTAGCTGGTACTCAGGAAATTTACCCGGCGGAACGCGATCCAATTTTAAATGCTTTGCAGGGTAAAAGTGTAACTGTTGATGACATTGAAATCTGCTCGACTGACAAAACTGTTCCCCTGCAAGTTTGGGGAACTCCTATTTATGACGCTCAAGGAAATATTATCTACGGGATGTGCGCTTTTCAAGATATTACAGAACGCAAATTAGCGGAGAAATTATTAAAGGAATACAACGACAATTTAGCAGTGCAAGTTGCAGAACGTACCGCCGAGCTTGCCAAGGCTAAAGAAAAGTTTTCTAAAGCTTTTCGTTTAAGTCCTAATGCGATTACCCTGACTAGAATTAGCGATGGCCGCCACATAGAAGCCAATGAGAGCTTTTGTCGGATGATGGGGTACAGTCACGAAGAAATTATTGGAAAAACAGCGGTTGAACTCAATTTCTGGGCGAGTTTGGGAGAGCGCGATCGCATGATTCAAATGTTAAAAAATAAGACGGCTATTCACAATTATGAGCTGAGGTTTCGCAATAAAAATGGTACAGAAAGAACGGCACTGCTGTCTATAGAAACCATCGATATTGACGGAGAAGCTTGTTTCTTGTCGATTTCTAGCGATATTACCGAGCGGCAAAAAGCAGAAACTGCCCTTCGGGAAGCAGAAGAAAAGTACCGCAACATTTATGAAAATGCTTTGAATGGAATTTTTCAAACTGCTATTGACGGGAAATATATCAGCGCTAACCCCGCTTTAGCTAGCATCTACGGTTACGACTCGCCTGCAGATTTAATAGCAGCACAGCCGAATTTCAATAACCAGCTTTACGTGAAACCCAACCGCCGCGAAGAATTTGCAGCGCTGATGAACGAGTACGGGATACTATCAAACTTTGAATCGGAAATTTACCGCAAAGATGGCAGCATAATCTGGATTTCGGAAAATTGTCGCGCTGCCTGCGATGAAGCAGGAAATCTACTTTACTACGAAGGTTTTATTAAAGACATTACTGATAACAAACAAGCGGAAATCAAACTGCAGCAGGCGAAAGAAGCGGCCGAAGCAGCAAACAAAGCGAAGAGTACGTTTCTCGCCAATATGAGCCACGAATTGCGATCGCCCCTGAACGCGGTCATCGGCTTTGCTCAAGTCATGATCCGCAGTAAAACTCTGTCTCCTGAAAATCAAGAAGATGTTGCAATTATCCTGCGGAGTGGAGAACATTTACTGGCTTTAATTAACCAAGTTTTAGACTTGTCAAAAATCGAAGCGGGACGCACGACTATTAATGAAAAAAGCTTCAATTTGTACCAGCTAATCGACGATTTAGAAGATATGTTTGCTCTCAAAGCTGAGCAAAAAGGTTTGCAATTAATCTTCGAGAGAGACGCCGAAGTTCCCCATTACATTTGTACTGATGAAGTTAAATTGCGCCAAGTTTTAATTAATTTGCTCAATAATGCAATTAAATTTACTTCAGAAGGGGGAGTGTCGATGCAAGTCAAAGGAGGAAAACGGAATATACATAAAAACAGCACTGACCAATTGCCGGGCCGCTACTGGCTGCATTTTGAAGTTCAAGATACTGGTGCAGGCATTGCTGCTGAGGAAGTCCATCAGTTGTTTGAAGCATTCGTGCAGACTAAAACAGGTAAAGATTCTCAGGAAGGAACGGGTTTAGGTTTAGCTATTAGCCGCCAGTTCGTGCAATTAATGGGAGGTGAAATTACTGTTAGCAGCGAGCTCGGAAAGGGTGCAGTATTTCAGTTTGACATCCAAGTTCATCTGGTTGAAGCTAGTGATATTGAAAGCAAAAAAACTCAACGTCGAGTTGTTGCCCTGGAACCGAATCAGCCGAGTTATCGCTTGCTAATTGTGGACGACAAACCTTTGAACCGCCAACTGTTAGTAAAACTTCTCAGTCCCCTCGGATTTGAGTTGAGAGAAGCGAATAACGGTAAAGAAGCGGTTGATATTTTTAGGGAGTGGGAACCGCATCTGATTTGGATGGACATGAGAATGCCTGTGATGGACGGCTATGAGGCAACGAAACAGATTAAAACTACAACTGGCGGGCAAGCAACGGCGATTGTGGCCCTAACTGCTAGCGTTTTGGAGGAAGAACGGGCGGTGATTCTTTCGGCGGGTTGCGATGATTTTATGCGGAAACCGTTCCGAGAGGAGGATATCTTTGTGGCAATGGGAAAACATTTAGGAGTACGCTATATTTATGAAGATCCAACCGCAGTAAGTGCAGCAGGTGTAGATGAGTCAAGTCTGGATGTGCTGACACCGGAGGCTTTCGCTTCTCTTTCTCCAGACTGGAGAGCCCAATTGAAGCAAAGTATTTTGAGTGTGGAGATGGAGGCGATCGCAAGTTCGATCGCACAAATCGGCACTGTCAATCCTTCTCTTGCGGGCAAGCTTCAAGATTGCATTAATAATTTTGAATATGACAGAATTTTGGACATAATCGAACTCAGCGACAAACAGTAAACACCCGATGACTTCAACTTTACCTAAAACCAATCGAGCTAATATTTTAGTAGTGGACGATACGCCAGAAAACTTGCGGCTGCTGGCAGGAATTTTGAGCGAAAAAGGCTATCAAGTTCGCCCCGTACCCAATGGCAAGCTAGCATTGTCTGCAGCTCAAAAAATACCCCCGGATCTAGTGCTGCTGGATATTATGATGCCGGAAATGGACGGCTATCAAGTTTGTCAGCAACTCAAAGCTTCTGAAATTACCAAAGACATTCCTGTAATTTTTATTAGTGCGATCAATGACGTGCTGGATAAAGTTAAAGCTTTTGCAGTTGGCGGAGTTGACTTTATTACTAAACCGTTTCAGGTTGAAGAAGTTTTAGCCCGGATAGAAACTCATTTAAAAATTTGTTCACTGCAACACACTTTGCAAGAAAAAAATCAAGATTTAGCAACGGCACTGCACCAACTGCAAACCACCCAAGAGCATTTGATTCAATCGGAAAAAATGGCAGCCCTGGGACAACTGATTGCCGGCATTGCCCACGAAATCAATACCCCCCTAGGCATTATAGGTTCCTCTATTAATAATATAGCTAATTTTTCTGACGATTTTTTAGAAAAATTTCCTGAAATTTATCGACAACTTTCTGACGAAAGCAAAGCTTATTTTTTAGCTTTACTGTACAGAGCTACCCATCAACAAATTATATTTACAAGTAGAGAAAAACGTAAATTTAAGCAGCAGTTGACGGGAGATTTGATGGCAGCATCTGTTGAAAACTCCGAGGAAATTGCGGATACTTTAGTTGACATGGAAATCTACGAAAACATAGAAGAGTTCTTGCCGCTTTTCAAATCGCCGGATTGGGAAGTTGTTTTAAATACTGCTTACCAGTTTGCGAGCTTTAAAAAAAGTATTAGCCTGATCCAAAGAGCGACAGCGAAATCGGGAAAAGTAGTATTTGCCTTAAAAACCTACGCTCATTTTGATAGCCAACCAGAAAAAGTCCCGGCGAACTTGCACGAGGGCATTGAAACAGTGTTAACCCTTTATCAAAATCAACTGAAACACGGTATAGAAGTAGTGAAAAATTATGGAGATTTACCCGAAATTATGTGCTATCCCGATGACTTAAATCAAGTTTGGACGAATCTCATTCATAATGCCTTGCAAGCAATGGATTATAAAGGTATTTTGACGATTGAAACTCGGCAGCAAGAGACCAATATTTTCCTCAAATTTACTGATAACGGCAAAGGTATCCCCTCAGAAGTTATTCCGAAAATTTTTCAGCCCTTTTTTACGACTAAATCTGCGGGCGAAGGTAGCGGTTTGGGATTGGATATTGTGAGAAAAATTGTGGAAAAGCACCAAGGCACAATTGCTGTAGATTCTGTACCGGGGCAGACAACTTTTACAGTCTCGCTGCCAATTTATTAAACAAAACTTACCTGTAGGGGCTGATTTTCGGTGACACTCGTCACTGTCTCGCTGACAAATACAAAATTTATTCCAAGAAACCGGGTTTATCTTCTCAAGTCCTATTAAAATAAGATAGGGGACAAATATCCTGCATCGTTGCCCGAAATCAATGGGAGCATCTCAATGAAAGCAGCAAAGCTCGAAATTGGAATTAGGAGTCAGGAGTCAGGAGCCAGGAGAAAAGAGTCAGAAGGAAGAAGAAAGAAGTGTTTTTGCAAATATGAGAGGCTCCCAAATCAATAACGTAAAAGGAAGTCATATCAATTCCGGTAACACTCATAGATGATGGGGAGTAGGGAGTGGGGAGTGGGGAGTGGGGAATGTGGAATTATTGACCTTGACTTTATGATTCCCATCCAACCGGAAACGAGATCATGTCGGTAAACATACTAACATTTAAGCAGAGAGGAAAAGATGAATAAGCCTATAATTCTTTGCGTAGACGATGAACCAGATATCTTGAATACTCTCAAGATGCAGCTAAAAAATGAATTTAAAAATGATTACTTTTATGAATTAGCTGAAAGTGGTGAGGAAGCTTTAGATTTACTTGAGGATTTTCCAGAAGAAGCTGAGGTGATTGTGGTTGTTTCTGATTGGCAGATGCCCGGAATTAAAGGTGACGAATTTTTAATTAAACTTCACCAAAAATATCCTAAAATTATTAAGGTGATGTTGACGGGCCAAGCGGATGCAGCGGCAGTTCAGCGGGCAGTAGAAGAAGCAGATTTATACTGTTGTTTGTACAAACCCTGGGAAAGCAAAGAGTTAATAGAGACTATAAAATCGGGGCTGGCTAAGTTATGAAAAAACCTGTGATTGTTTGTATTGATGATGAACCTGACGTTTTGAACAGTTTAAAGATTGAACTGAAAAAGGCGATCGGCGATCGGTGTATTATTGAAACTGCTGAAGGGGGGGCTGATGCTTTAGATTTGCTGGCAGATTTGCAGGCAGATGAATACGAGGTTGCTTTGGTGCTTTCCGATTATATCATGCCGGATATTAAAGGGGATGAACTGCTCAGAAGAATTCACGAAAGCTCGCCGGAGACGCTGACTATTATGCTAACGGGGCAAGCAGATTTGGAAGCTCTGAGCAATGCCATAAAGTATGCTAAATTGTACCGTTATATCCCTAAACCTTGGCAAAATGAAGACTTAAAATTAACTGTAGTAGAAGCTGTTCACAGTTATTTGCAAGATCAAAAGTTAACCGATGAAATTCATAAGCGCCTAGAAGTAAACGAGGAGTTAAAGCTAGTAAATGAGGCTTTGTCTGCGAGTGAAAGTCGCCTGAGTCAATTTTTAGAAGCTTTGCCAGTGGGGGTATCTGTTTATCATCCCGACGGCTCGATCGCCTATTTCAACCAGGCAGCGCGGGATTTGCTGGGTGCAGACACTATCCCGGAAAGCACTGCGGAACAATTAGCTGCCACTTATCAACTTTATGTTGCCAATACTGATGAGCTTTACCCGCCGGCTAATCTGCCAATCTTGCGGGCACTGAAAGGAGAATTTGTCAAGGTTGACGATGTAGAAATCCGTCAAGATAGCAAAAGAATTGCGATCGAGATCAATACCACGCCGATTTTTGACGCTAGTGGAAATATTGTTTATGCGATCGCAGCTTTTCAAGATATTAGCGATCGCAAACAAGCCGAAAAAATACTAGCAGATTACCACCACACCTTAGAAGCCCAAATTGACGAACGCACAGAACAACTGCAACAAGCCGCATTAGCTGCTGAAGCAGCAAACAAAGCTAAAAGCACGTTTCTGGCCAATATGAGCCACGAGTTACGCACCCCTCTCAATTCTATACTCGGCTTTGCACAAATCATGGAACCCAGCCCGGATCTTAGTGTCGAAAACCGAGAAAATATGAGAATTATTCGGCGTAGTGGCGAACACTTGCTAACCTTGATCAATGAAGTCTTAGACTTGTCAAAAATCGAAGCGGGGCGGATGACGCTCAACCCAAAAAACTTCGACCTCTACCGCTTGCTTGACGATTTGCAAGATATGTTTCAACTGCGGGTACACAATCAAGCATTGCAGTTGCTTTTCCAGCGCGATCCTGACGTTCCTCAGTACGTGCGAACCGATGATATTAAATTGCGGCAAGTGCTGATTAATCTTCTGAGCAATGCGATTAAGTTTACCCAAAGAGGGGAAATCATCTTAAGAGTTATAAAGTTAGAAAGATCGGGGTTTCTGGATTTATTAGAGAGTCCCACAGCTTGCTTTGATACCACAAGAAGTATTCGGGATTTTTCGAGGAATAGCAGTGATTTGGCCAAGGTTGCAGGGAGCGATGAGGCTGAGGATTCAACTCCGGTGCGGGATTTTTTCCTTCTATTTGAAATTGAAGATACAGGAGTTGGCATTGCTCCCGAAGAAATGGGCAATATTTTTAAGGCTTTTGTGCAAACAGCTTCCGGTCAAAAAATTCAGAAAGGCACGGGTTTAGGATTGAAGATCAGCCGTCAATTTGTCCGCCTGATGGGAGGAGAAATTGTCGTAGAAAGTCAACTGGAACTCGGCACAACTTTTAAATTTGAAATTCCAGTCGGTGCGGTTTATGCTGCTGATCTTCCCGATGGGCAACTTAACCGCGAAGTTACTGGGTTGGAACCCAATCAACCGTGCTACCGGATTTTAATTGTGGACGATCGCGAAGACAACCGCCAACTTTTAGTCAAAATGCTTTCTCCTTTAGGTTTCGGGCTGGAACAAGCCACCAACGGCCAGGAAGCAATAGAAATGTGGGAAAATTGGCATCCGCACTTAATTTTGATGGATGTGCGAATGCCAGTGATGGACGGCTACGAAGCTACTAAACAAATTAAGGCTAGAATCAAGCAGAGAGAGCAAGAGCAGCAAGGAAACGGGGAAATGAATATTTCCCATCCCGACTCCCCGATTCCGAAGATTATTGCTTTAACAGCTAGTACAATTGAAGGGAGGCAAGCGTTTGCTTTATTGGTGGGGTGCGACGATTTTATTAGCAAACCTTTCCGCAAAACAGATATATTTGATACCCTCACCAAACATTTGGGGGTGAAGTATCTCTACTCTAACTCAACCGACTCGATCTCAATAGGCGATCGAAATAATTTATCGCGATCGGTTCCTAATGCTGCGCTTGCTTATTTACCTACACTTCCTGCTGAATGGATAGACAACATGAAGCAGGTAATCCTCAGTGCTGATTTTGACTTAATTGTCATGACAATCGACGAAATAAGGGAGCCTCATCCTGAATTTGCGGACATCCTCCAGGGTCATCTCGATAATTTTGATTACCAGAAAATTCTCAATTTAATGGCCGAGGCGGAGGCATCAGATAATGCAGATGAAGGCGGAACAAACTGAAAACTATCAAGCAAATATTTTAGTAGTTGACGATACGCCAGATAATCTGCGTTTGTTGATTAGAATTTTGCAAAAAAATGGCTATAAAGTTCGACCGGTTACTAATGGTTTTTCTGCCTTAGATGCTATTCAATCTAGCGCGCCAGATTTGATTTTACTCGATATTATGATGCCGGATATTGACGGCTACGAACTCTGTCAAAAACTGAAATCCAAACCGCAATTTAGGGAAATTCCCATCATTTTTCTCAGCGCGCTAGAAGAAGGAATAAATAAAGCAAAAGCTTTTGAAGTTGGCGGAGCCGATTATATCACAAAACCTTTTCAGGTGAAAGAAGTATTGGCGCGAGTGAGCAATCAACTTACTCTGCGTTCATTGCAAATACAATTGCAAGAAAAAAATCAAAAGTTGACCGCTCAAAATAGCCAGTTGCACCAGGAAATCGCTGAACGCCACCAGGTAGAAATGGAAACAAGATTGCTGCTGCAGGCCACTCAAGCTATTAGCAAATCTGAGGATTTTGACTCTGCTATAGATGTGATTTTAAGTTTAATTTGCAAAACTATTGAATGGAACCTAGGCGAAGCTTGGATTCCTTGCAGTGAGGGCTTTTTAAAATGCGCTACAGGTAGGTACGTCAGTGACTTGAGTTTTGCCCAATTCCGACAAACAAGTTGGCAGTTAACTTTTGCTCCCGGTGTGGGACTCCCTGGGAGGATTTGGCAGTCGCAGCAGTCTGAATGGATCGAGGATGTTTCTACTGCACCGGATCAAGTTTTTTTGCGCTCGGAAATTGCGGTGAATGTGGGATTGAAAGCGGCTTTTGGCTTGCCAATTTTGGCGGACAACCAAGTGTTAGCTATTTTGATTTTTTATCGCGAAAAAGTTCTGAAATGTCAGCCCCGCTTGTTGGAATTAGTGAGCGCGGTTGCTACGCAGCTCGGTTCGCTTATTCAGCGCAAACAAGCTGAGGCAGCCCTGAAATTGCAGCAAGAGCAAACAGAGAAATTGCTGCTGAATATTTTACCGAAACCTATTGCCGATCGCTTGCAAAAAGAGCAAAAGTTGATAGCGGATCATTTTGATGAGGTGAGCGTCTTGTTTGCTGATTTGGTGGGCTTTACAGAGTTTTCTGCTCACCAAAGTCCGACGCAGTTGGTAGAAATTTTGAACGGGATTTTCTCGGAGTTCGATAGGTTGTCAGAGTTGCACGGGTTGGAAAAGATTAAGACGATTGGGGATGCTTACATGGTGGTTGGGGGTTTGCCGACGCCGCGGGTGGATCACTCCTCGGCGATCGCACTTTTAGCTTTGGAGATGCAGGCAGCTTTGAGGAGGTTTAATGCCAAAATGGGAGAAAATTTTCAATTGAGGCTCGGAATTCACAGCGGTTCGGTGGTGGCGGGAATTATTGGGATTAGTAAATTTAGCTATGATTTGTGGGGGGATACTGTTAATGTTGCTTCACGCATGGAGTCTAACGGATTGCCTGGTAAAATTCAAGTGACGGCGGCGACTTACGAGCGTTTGAAAGATCAGTTTGTTTTGGAAGAACGGGGTCATATCCCGATAAAAGGTAAAGGAAGAATGCTGACTTACTGGTTAATTGAAGAAAAAAGTAAATCTTTGTGATTTTTAGATGTCAATTTCAATTAATATTTAAATTAGATTTAATTTGCACTTTCAGGAGGGCTAATCCTTTGCAAACAGTTGAAACAAAATCGCCGACAGCATTGAAAAAAGTCCTGGTTATTTTAATATCACTGCTAGCAGTAGCGGTACTGTCGATCGCTACTTTTATCGCTATACCAGGAGAAAAAACCATGTTTGCTGGAAAAAGACCTGCCAATATCGGCATTGTGTCAGGAAAACTCGCAGCGTGCCCGAGTTCCCCCAACTGCGTCAGCAGCTTCAGTCAAGATGCCGAACACAAAATTGAGCCTTTGGCATACACTTCGTCCCAGAGTGAAGCGATGGCAAAGCTCCAAGGGGCGATCGACTCCTATGGAAAAACTAAAATTATCACGGCAACTGATAATTACCTCTATGCGGAGTTCACCAGTGCTTTGATGGGGTTTGTTGATGACGTTGAATTTTTGGTAGATGATGGAGCAAAAGTCATCCATGTGCGATCGGCTTCGCGTCTGGGAGAGTCGGATTTGGGGGTTAACCGCAGTCGGATAGAAGCTATCAGAACTCAATTCAATCAACTCTGAACTTAAAATTTCTAGCTTTCCGGAAGCCCCTCTCCTGCAAGATGAGGGGCTTTGATATTTGGGTATTACTATGTAATGTTGATTTTTCACCACCTACTTAACAATTATTAACAGTAGGCACACCGCAAAGGAAAAGGAGTATCCAGCAGGGGGAGTAGGACACGGCATTGCTGTGTCCCTACGGTTGGCTTTGAGTTTTAATACTTGTTATAAGATTGACGATTGTAGGGTTTTACAATATTTAAAATAGCTGAGGGCGCTAGCACAGAAAAAGAGATGCCGTAGTATTCCTATAGTATTAAACACCCTAAATTCTACACTTCTGACTTTAGGGAGAGGGAACTGAACGAATTAATTTCTACTATTAATTTAAGTAGAGCAAAGAGGAAAAAACACATGGCCCTTCAAAAATTAGCAGAATTTTATCCGAATTATCAGGAAGAAATCTTTGCGGGAGACGACATCAAGGGATTTGATGTTTATGCTGGCGACTCTGATGAAAAAGTAGGCACCGTTTATGACGCTTTGGTTGATGACACTGGCCGTTTCCGCTATCTGGTAATTGATACCGGTATTTGGATTTTTGGCAAAAAAGTATTGTTGCCAATCGGTTCGGCTCGCTTCGACTACGGAGCCCATCGGGTCTACGCAACAGGCCTTCGCAGCAAAGCTCAAGCAGAACAATTGCCGGCTTACAATGATTTAGAATCAGTAGATTACGATCGCGAAGAACAGGTAAGAGGCGTCTACCGCAATCAAGGAACTGCCGCTGCCAGCACTGCAACTCCTGCTAGCTACGATCGCGGCAGCTACAGCTACGATATCGATCGCCCCCTCTACGAAACCAACGAACAGCAGCACCAAAATCTCAAGCTTTATGAAGAACGCTTGATTGCCAACAAACACCGCGCAAAAACAGGCGAAGTAGCAGTTGGCAAGCGCGTGGAAACTGAAACAGCGCGAGCTTCAGTACCCATTGAAAAAGAACGAGTCGTAATCGATCGAGTAACCCCGGTAGAAGCGGGTCGAGTAGTTTCAGTCGGTGAGGCTGACTTCCAATCAGGGGAAGTTGCACGCATGGAAGTCTACGAAGAAACGGCCGACATTCACAAGGAAGCTTTCGTCCGGGAAGAAGTCAACGTCAGAAAAGAAGTTGTTCGCACCACCGTTGAGGGCGAAGAAACCTTGCGTCGTGAAGAATTAGACGTTAAGACTGATGGAACTGCGGTTGTAGATAATAAAAATCCAAAGATCTAAACCAACCGCAACAGGTATTGCATAGGAATTGCGCCTTAATGACATAATTCTGTCACCGCGCAGGTTTGATTGAATTGGTAGCGATCGCGCAATTCCTATGTGAGGGGCGGGGGGGGGTACAAAACTTGTCTAGTTTTGGCAACGTTTATGAACTTTCCCCGCCTTTACCAATTTCCCCTTACCAATTCATAATAAAAATCCCTAAGCAGGAAAGTTTAAAAAATGAACGGTCAAGCATCAGCAGAAAAGATAGCAACTGCCAAATCAATAACCCGTCTCAACCGGGTGCCTGAAAAAGTCAGAACTAAGCTAAAAAGTTTTACCGTAAAAGACAACCAAGGTCACTTAGTAGGCAAAGTTAAAGATGTCTATTTTGATGCTAACGGTCAGTTAAACTTTGTGGTGGCAGGGCTAGGCAGCGAAAATCCCCGCATTTTTTTATTAAGTGTTACGCTGCTAAAAAAAGTCGATTATCACCAAAAAGCGCTGTTTGTAACTATTAATTCTGAGCACCTCGATCTGCTCCCGGTAGCTTCGGCAAATGGCGGGCATCCGTATTTAGAAAATGCCTCTGAACCGGATAGTGAATTTAGCAACAGTGAGTCAACAAATCCCTCAAAAGTTATGTCAAATCTAACAGATGCCGATCTCACAAATGCAGATTTCGAGACAGATCAGGATGAGGAAAACTTCGATATTGTCGATCAAGAAGTAATTCGCCTGCTAGAAGAACGATTGGTGATCAATCGCAGCAAGCGCAAAGTCGGCGAAGTCATAGTGCGTAAAGAAATTGAAACTCGGATGGTACAAGTACCCATCCAATGGGAAAAGCTGATTGTCGAACAAGTCGGCGACGATCCGAAGGTGTTGGCAGAAATAGATTTAGGCCAGGGAAACATCACCGGTATAGATTTGACGGAGATTAAGACCGATCGCCAAGAACCGACTGTTAAGGCTGAATTTACCTCTGTGCAGAAAGCGAGCAAAATCTTAAATTCGATCGCCTCTCAACCCCGTCACGGTTGCGTGAAAGTCCGCCTAGAACTCGTTCTGGAAGACAAGCAACTTGAGGATACTTACCAAAAATGGATGACGGAACACAACTCAGAGAGTTAAATCTAACAGCGGGCTGTGGCGAGTCGTGCTGGGGAGAAAGTTCACCGCCATCTACTAAGATCAGGTTCGGTAAATTAACCGTAATTTTGGTAGGGGCGGGTTCACCAATATCTATAATATAAGCCGGAGATGCGTAAACCTGCCCCTACCGGGATATTGAAATTTTTAGCGATCGACCTCTAGACAAAATTGTACCGACTTGCGGTAAAATTGTGGTGGTCAAATTTAAAAGTATTTGAAAATGCCCAGCACAATCTCCGACATTAAAGTAAAAACGATCGCAGGCGAAGACAAGCAACTAGGAGAGTACGCTGGCCAGGTACTCTTGATAGTTAATGTAGCTTCCAAATGTGGCTATACACCTCAATACAAAGGACTCGAAGAATTAAGCCAGAAGTACAGCGCGGCTGGACTCCGTGTTTTAGGATTTCCCTGCAACGACTTCGGAGGCCAAGAACCCGGAAGTAATCCCGAAATCGTCAATTTCTGTACTACAAAATACGGCGTCACCTTTGAATTATTTGACAAAGTACGCGCTAAAGGCACTCAGCAGCACCCGCTATACGCTAAGCTTACGAGTGCAGTCGAGCCCCAGGGTGAGGTTGCGTGGAATTTTGAGAAATTCTTAGTTAGCAAACAGGGTGAAGTGGTGGCTAGATTCCGCAGCAGTGTGGGGCCCGATTCGCCCGAACTAATCGCTGCTATCGATCGAGAATTGGCCAAATAAAAAGTTCGGCAACTAAGCAGTGTACAGGATTTAACGGATGGAGGTTTAAGGAAGAGGGAAGAAATTAATAGGCTTTTTTTATAATAAGTGGAAAGCTATTTTTTTTCTGCTCTTCCCCATTGTTTGCAAGCACTCAACCCTGAACAAATACCGATGATTGTATTTAATTGGAGAACGGTTTAATTTAATGGAAAATACATCGGGATTAGATTTAGTGGTAGGTTTACTTGCCTTCGCAATTCTGGCAGGTGGTCTGGCCATGCTATTTGTAGGCATGGCATCGTTTCCTAAAGAAAAATAACAATACTAGGACTTACTCACAATTGTTGAGAAACCGGGTTTTTTTACGAAAAGACACGTTGTAGACCGCACCCAAGGTAAAAAACCCGGTTTCGGGGCCCCGATGAAGTCCTGACTACCAACTTAAAATGCTTATTTTACAGGACACCATCTGAATAAATCAAACTGCTTTTAATTTGAACATTCGCAATTGACAATCATGCAAACTACCGAAAACAACGTCACAATTGCCCTCGCGCCTGGGAATTTGCGCCGCGTTCACCATATCGCTTTAAACGTGCGCGATATGACAGCTTCCCGCCACTTCTACGGTACAATTCTCGGCCTGCACGAACTAACAGGTGCAGAAATTCCCGCAACTTTAACAGAAATGGTAGCCGCTGGTAAAGTCGCTAATTTCGTTACCCCAGACGGTACTGTTATTGACTTATTTTGGCAGCCAGACTTGGAACCGCCAAACCCAGACCCGGAGAAAGCTTTTACCCGCGCCAACCACTTAGCCTTCGATATCGAGCCGGATTTGTTCGATCGCGCTCTGGAAGTGCTAAAGTCAAATCAAATTGCGATCGATAGCGGCCCCGTCACTCGCGCTACAGGACGCGGCATTTACTTTTACGATCCTGATGGATTTATCATCGAAATCCGTTGTGATGCCGTTTAAACACTCGCTATCGGGTTCTCCGTAGTCCGTGTGCACCCTACATTTACTCTTTTGAGCGCGGCGATCCGTAAACCTCCTATAGCAATCCTAAATCATTTGTAAAAATATGTAGGGGTAGTGCCCCCGTGCCTACCCCAGTCAAGGCGGGGCAACCACGGGGGGTTTGCCCCTACAAGAATTACACGAATCATTTAGGAGTGCTATACCTTTAGAGTTGTTTTATTTTCCGTCTTTGCTAATAGATTGCTTCGGCCAAGTAAACCGAAAAGTGGCTCCCTCACCTTCAGCAGATTCTAGGGAAATACTGCCCCCTTGACCTTCCACAATTTTTTTCACCAGCGACAAACCAATCCCAGTATTTTCAACTTTATCGCGAGCTTCCAAGGTCTGAAAAATTACAAAAACTTTATCGTGATATTGAGGAGCAATCCCCGGCCCGTCATCCTCTACAGAAAACTCGTAAAAATCATCTAACTCTTTAACCGAGATTTTTACGTGACCCGATTCAGCTCGGTTGTGCTTAATTGCGTTGCTAATTAAATTAGAAAAAACCTGCTGCAACAGCAATCTTTCGGTCACAAAATTTGGCATTCCCGGTTCAACTTTCACCTCAAATCCCGACGGCGGCGCCAACGAATCAATAATTTCTGCTAATAACTTCTCAACTTTTACCATTTCTGAAGGCACTTCAATGCGTCCGACGCGGGAATATTGCAGCAGTCCCTCAATCAAAGCTTCCATCCTGTGAACTCTGCCGCGTAGCAGGTTCATTTGGTGCAGAGTATCCTCTGTCATTGACTCGCTGAGGTCTTCTTCTATCCAACTGCTGAGATTTGCGATCGCCCTGAGCGGCGCTTTCAAATCGTGAGAAACTACATAAGCAAACTGGTCTAATTCTTGATTCCGCTTTTTCAAAACATTCGTCGTTTGAGCCAGATTTTGCGCCGTCAACCTCAATTCTTGAGCGCGCAACCGCAGCGATTCCTCAGCTTGTTTGCGTTCCCTAATATCTTCTACCACACTCATCAGAAATTGAGTGCCATTTTGTTCTCGCAGGAGCGAAACCGTCAAGTTTGCCCACACCAACTCTCCGTCTTTGCGGATGTAGCGCTTTTCCAGAGAGAAATTTTCAATTTCTGCTGCTAACAATTGGCGCAAAAGTTCCAGTTCGCTTGCCAAATCTGCTGGCAAAGTAATATCCTGAAATCTTTTCTCCACCAATTCTTGCCGGCTGTAGCCCAAAATTTCGCAAAGTTTTTGATTGACTAACAGAAACTTGCCTTCCACAGTCGCTTGAACCATGCCGACTGCCGCCTGCTCAAAAGTAGCGCGAAACCGCTGCGCGCTTTGGGCTAAAGCAATTTCTGAGCGTTTGCGATCGCTAATATCGTTGCTGATTTCCAAAATAGCAACCGGTTGATCTTGATCGTCGTACTGCAAAGTCCACCGGCTGGCCACTGTTATTTTTGTGCCGTCTTTCTTGGTTCGCACCAGTTCTCCTTGCCAAGAACCCTTCTCGAAAAATACTTTTTGAATTACCTCAAAAGGTTGGGCCCACTCTGTTTGTAAAAGCTTGTGAATATTTTTTCCTATTGCTTGCGATTTGCGCCACCCGTAGAGCCACTTTGCCCCCAAATTCCAATAAGAAATTGCCCCATTCAAGTCTAGTACCGCGATCGTATCATTTGCCAAATCCAGCATTTGCGCTTGCTTTCGCAGAGTTTCCTCGGCTTTTTTCCGTCCTCTGGCATCGCGGCAAATCGCAATAAACAAGTGTTGATTTGCCAGACGCATTTCGCTGACAGACAACTCCATCGGAAACTTCGTTCCGTCGTGTCGAATTCCAACTGTTTCTTGCTGGTAAGTCTTCAGCGTAGTATCGGGATGTAACACAAAATATTCGATCGAATAATCCCCCACACTGCTGTGCGGCAGCGGTTGAGCGATCAGCCGCCGCAGGTTAGATCCCCTTATTCGATGCGCTTTCTCGCCAAAAATCTTTTCGGCTGCCCTATTAAAAGACTCAATATTTCCCTGTGCGTCCAAAGTAATAATACCGTCAGCCGCATTGTCTACCACAGCTTGAATGCGACTTTTACTTTCTTCCAAGCCAGCTTCCCGCTTCCTCAATTCCTTCTCTAAACTATCAAATAAATACCAGGAAGCCCCTGCACCCAAACAGCCGGAAAGCAAACCCGCAACTTGCACAAAATTAATGAAATCTACCAACTCCCCTAGTTGCCGATCTACACTTTTCTGGTAAGCTGCGCCGGCCTCAGAAAAAGCATTAATTTGTGTACGCAGCTTATCCATGTTCAATTTGCCTTGAGCAAACACCTGAATTCTTTCCGGCGACTGCATCCTTCTTGGCGAACTGTCGAGCTTATTCAAAGTGTTTTGCAAGAAATTTATATGCTGTTCGGTACTTTTTTTTATAGCTTCAAATCGCTGAGCTTGCAGTTTGTTTTCTTGAACCATAACCTTGAGTTTAGCCAGCAGCGGAGGCAAACTCTTCTTTGCTTCTAAGTAGGGTAATAGAAATTCGCGGCGCTGCGTCAACCCATAACCCCTAATGCTCGTTTCCGCATCCACCACCAGGCTGATCAACCGGTTAGTTTCCTGAAGTATTGCCTTATTAGTATCTGCTCGCTTTCTTATCTGTATGGCACTATCCCGGAGGCCGGCAATTGCTAGCAGCGAAGCAAACAGAAAAACCAGGGGGATAGCAATGATGACTGTTCCCTGCTGGCGAATTGGTCGGTCTGTCCATACTAAGTGGAGGCAGCGATCGAGCAAATACTTCACGAATATTGAAGGAGAAACTTTGCTGCCAGTATATCGCTTTTTGACAGTTTAGGCTATGGATAAGTTCGTTTTTTTATTGAGCGATCGTGGGGGACTAACCGTGGAAACTAGATTAGACCCCTGCGATAGCTACCTGCTGACACTAACAGCAGATTTTTTGGCACGGTGTTTAAACGGAGGCAAGGAGAAAGAAAGGACTTTTTTCGACACCGAGACAGCAGGCGAAGCAGAAAGGATCGTTTCTGCTTTACCTTCGTTTTCGGCTTCGGCTTCTGCTTTTAAACTAGAGTCTGTTTCGCAAGGGTTCTGAACAGTTGTAACTACAGTAGTCCACCTGCCTGTAGCCGGATCGCGATAACAAGTAAAAGGATTTATTTTGAGCGGTTGACTGCAAGGCTTAATCATGTAGATGCACTCCTTTGATTCTGAGAAATTGTGCATTGCTTTCAGCAGCAGTGCTATCTCGCCAGTAGAAGCAGTATGAAGGCAAAAAGCAGAATTGTGTTTCTGCGTCCAGAGACTTTTGAAACTTCCTGAATTCCTGTTAACTTTTGCCTTCTACGGGTTCCCGACCATAGCATTACTTTTACCAAATTGGCTTTCTGGAAGCAACCCCCCACCCCTTTAATTAGATTGAGGTGGGATTTGTAAATGCAGCGAGGCGCCCGATCGGGCCTGCAGGACAATTTTGAGATAATATAGGTATTCTAGGCTGAAAAAAAATGCTGCTGTGTGATCGAAAACAGAGGTCGATCGCGATCGGTGTCACAATTAAAAAGGGAATGGGTAATTGGTAATGGGTAATTGGTAATGGAGGAATTGGTAATGGGGGAATTATTCCATCTTTTGCCATCCGTTAAATCCATTAAATCCGCTACATAATTACTGGCAAAACCCCCACCCGTTAAATCCATTAAATCCCCTACATTGCTAGGGAGCCGCTCATATTTGTAAAAACACTTCTTCTGGCTCCTGACTTCTTCCTTCAGGCTCTTTTCTCCTGGCTCCTGACTCCTGACTCCTAACTCCTATTTTGGGCTTGGCTGCTTTCATTGAGATGCTCCCCATTGCTAGTTGCCCAACTTGCTTCTAACTAATATCAACTTTTGCCTTTAAATGAACAGTAAAAGTAGAGCCAACACCCAACTCACTCTCAACAGTGATATCGCCGCCCATCATCTGGCAAAACAAGCGGCTAATGGCCAATCCTAAACCAGTGCCGCCGTACTTGCGAGTAGTCGAAGCGTCCCCTTGAATAAAAGGTTGAAACAAACCCTGCTGCTGTTCTGCCGACATTCCAATCCCCGTATCAGATACCTGCAAATAAACCCAATCGCTGTCACCTGCTGGTTCGCGAGTCGCGCTCAACAGCACGGTTCCACCTTCGGTAAACTTCAGGGCATTCGAGAGCAAATTGAACAGAATTTGCCGGACTTTAGTCAAATCTGCATACATCACTCCCAAAGTTTCAGAGCAAGAAACTTGCAATTGATTGTGATTTTTTTCGACCAAAGGGTGCAAAGTTGCAACGACTTCTTCTATTAAATTACAGAGGTCAAATTTTTCTAAATAAAGCTCCATGCGACCGGCTTCTATCTTAGAAAGGTCGAGAATATCGTTAATTAAAGTCAGCAAGTGTTTGCCGGCGCTATAAATTTTTTGGGTATCGGGAATGATCTCTTCGAGTCCCGATTCCCGTGCTTCTTCTTGTAGCATTTCGCTGTAACCGATAATCGCGTTGAGCGGTGTCCGCAGCTCGTGGCTCATATTGGCTAAAAAAGTGCTTTTAGCTCTCGAAGCTGCTTCAGCTTTGTGTAAGGCTTCTTGCAAGGCTATTTCGGCTCTTTTGCGCTCGGCAATTTCGATGCGGAGCAGTTTATTGGCGGTGGTGAGTTGAGCGGTGCGCTGATCGACGGTCATTTCTAGTTGCGCTTTGGCTTTGGAGAGTGCTTCCTGAGCCCGCTGACGCTCAAATCCTTCGATCGCCAGCGCTACCAAATTTGCCAAAGAATCGGCGAAGGTGCGTTCCTCCAGAGCCCATTGGCGGGGCGCGCCGATATGTTCGAGAGAGAGGATGCCCACGATCTGCCCACCGAGCCTAATTGCTACATTTAATATGGATGAATTGGGCTTGCTGGCATTTGGCAGCACAGCGGAATGTTCGGCTAGCGAAGATGAGTGGGACAAATTTGTTTGTAGAGATTTTTGAGTCTTTGTCGTAGGTTCTAAACCATTCTCCGATCGCAAATTTTCGCCCGGTGCGTCGCCCTCAACATCTAAAAGGGATAAATTTAAATCGCTTGGCGATATGCACTCCCGGCTCAAATGATTCTCCTGGGTGCGATCGTACAAGTCGAGACAAACTAATTTCAGGTTGGGCATTTTAAACTTAGAATGATTCACCCCCTCGTGCTGCTCTGAGGCAGCGGCCTCTGTATCGACTGGCTCTGTTTGGTTGTGGGCGAGCACTCTCTCCGTAAAATTTAGCTGGGGCTCGTTCGGGTAGCGAGTTCCAAATCTTCCGTGGTTGTAAAGCCAGACGCTGACTTTTTCCACCTCCAAAGTGCGGGCTGCAGCCTCGGTAATTTCGCGAATTCCCACATTCAGCGCACCGCTGTTGAGAGTCCTTTGTCTACCTAGCTGCAACAAAGCCAAACTCTGGCGCCGGAGCCGCTTTTCGCTCTCTTGCAGGGTTTGTTCTGCTTCCTTGCGCTGGGTGAGGTCGTACAAGGCGCACAATGCTGTCGGCTCGCCGTTAAACACCAGCGACTGAACCGAGATCATCGCCCAGAAAGCGGTGCCGTCTGATTTTTTGCAGTTGATTTCGTAGTTTTGGAGGTATCCGTCCTTAGCAAGTGCCTCAAGTACCTTTGGGCGATCGGCGGGGTTGAAGTAAAAGTCTGGAGTGCTGCAGCCGATCAATTTTTCTAGGGGTATGTTCAGCAGAGAAGCCAATTGAGCGTTCGCATACAGAATTAAGCCGTCACAGAGGCGAGAAACTAATATCGGCACGGGAGTTGCCGAGGCGATCGCCCGAAACTGCTCTTCGCTTGAACGCAGCGCCAACTGAGCTTTGCTCAGCAAGTGAGCTTCCATCGTATCTGAATGTTCGGTGGTAGTCTCCAGCAAAAGTTCTAGGTCAACCTTTTCGCGCTTCAAGTTTTCAAGTTCCGCACTCAGCCGCTGAACGTCGAAAAGTAGCTGTTCTGTCGATGGTTCTTCCTGCATAGCAATTGAAAATTGGTAATTTTTAGTCGGTTCTGAAGTTTTTTATGGTTTTGTGCTAGTTTAACTATGACTTATTCCGATTAACTTCAGCCACCCTGATCCTGGTTCGCGGACTTAGCCGGGGATTTATCTTTACCTTTTTCCCTATTATTCCAATTCTAATTGCAAGGAAGGCATCAGCCGCCGCAAGTTTTTCAGGGATTTTATCTGCCAGGGGATCTGTTTAGAACCTTTGATGGCGATTTGAATATTTTTTTGCTGACGCACTTTGATCACAAATTTTGAGACAATATTAATTCCCGAACTATTTAAAAATTCTAGCTTTCGCAAGTCTAGAGTCACCGTGTTTGGGCAGGAGTCAGCCACTTCGTTGAGCAGATCGACGATCGGTGCGTATTCTTCCACCTGGCTGAGTCGGAACGAGCCGCTACAGGTGACTGTTTGCGTAGCGCGATCGTACTGGATCGTGTAATCTTTGGTCTGAATCTCCATACTTTTGTCAGTTGCCGATTTTGAGTGGTAAAGGGGCTTTGCCTGCGTGAGCGAGGATTGAGCTTCAGGCTAGCACGATCAAAATTCACCCGTTTGCCGAATGCCGAAGGCCTTTGCGCGTGTAACTTTTATTACATATACTGCCAACTGTACCATTTCCGCAGGGCAGTTATGAGTTATTTTAGGATTTATCAGTTGTGATACCAGTTGTGATACCCGTTATAAAAAATGCAACTGTTGACCGGAAAACGAGCCCGCCGGGCCCCTGGCTTTAGACACGGGGAAAAGTCGGTAGCGGTTTCAACCGCCTTGAACAATTCTTTATATTTCGACACACAATATACAGGTTGGTTGGTATATACTGTAAATATGAAAACAAAACTAAAATCCAACAGCAATGTAACCTACTGCTGCAATTATCATATTGTGTGGTGTTCAAAGTATCGTAGGTCTGTGTTGATTAACGGTGTAGATGTTCGCCTGAAAGCGATTTTACAAGAAGTTTGCAGCGAATTTAACGCCGAACTACTAGAAATGGAAGTAATGCCAGATCATGTTCATGTTTTAGTAGGAGTAGACCCACAATTCGGGATTGCCAAGTTGATCCGATATTTGAAAGGACGTTCATCTCGACTGTTGAGACAGGAATTTCCTTGGTTAAAAAGCAGACTGCCAACTCTGTGGACGAATAGTTACTTTGTTGCAACAGTTGGCGGTGCGCCACTATCAGTGGTCAAGCAGTATATCGAGAATCAAAAGAATGTCTAATTACGGATGCCAGCAAAACTTAATTAATGCTGATTTCAGTCTGAAAGCAATTTTAGAGTTTGTCTGTGGTGAATCAAACAAGCTAGCAAACTGTGCCTTGTACTACGGTCGTCAGTTGTATTTCAAAACTGGCAAAATCCCTGGGAAATATGATTTCCATAAAATGTTTAAATCGAATTTGCATTTTAAGGCTCTGTATTCCCATGTCGCACAGCAAACTTTAACCAGTGTAGCTGAATCCTTCAGTTCATACATTGGGCTGCTAAAGGGAATCAAATCTGGGACTGTTACGCAGCACCCAAAGCTACCAAAATACAAAAAAGATTCTCTGAAATTAGTGACATTCCCTAAAGCGGATGTCAAACTCAAAAACGGGTTGTTACGGTTCCCACTAGGTAGTAAAGTCAAGCTTTGGTTTGGAATCGGAGAATTTTTCTTGCCGATGCCGTCAAACTTGGACTACAAGAAACTGGTTGAAATTCGGATTCTTCCCAGAAATCGCTGTTTTTACGCCGAGTTTGTATATCGAACAGAGGAGCAGCTTGGTAGTGCTGTGCTTCCCGGAAGTGTCCTGGGGTTAGATCATGGAATTAATAATTGGTTAACAGGCGTATCCAATGTAGGGACTTCTTTTATTATTGATGGACGACATCTAAAGTCTTTGAATCAGTGGTACAACAAGCGAATCTCTGTGCTGAAAGAGAATCGACCACAGGGGTTCTGGTCAAATCAGTTAGCCCGGATTACCGAAAAAAGGAATCGACAAGTTAGAGATGCAGTCAACAAAGCAGCAAGGATTGTAATCGATCACTGCCTTAAGAATGGGATAGAAACGGTAGTATTTGGATGGAATAAAGAGCAAAAACAAAATGCCAATATGGGTCAAAAGAATAATCAAAAATTTGTGCAAATTCCTACGGGTCGGCTAAAAGAGAGAATACTTCAATTGTGTCAGCAGTATAAAATTAAGTTCGTAGAAACTGAAGAAGCATACACCTCAAAATCGAGTTTTCTCGATAATGATTCGCTACCTGCGTTCGGTGAAAAAACTGAAGGGTGGAAAGAATCAGGAAAAAGAATAACTCGCGGGTTGTATCGTTCAGCCGATGGTATGAAAATAAATGCTGATTGCAACGGCGCAGCCAACATTGTCAGAAAAGTAGCGATAAAGCTAGGATTAGATCTTAGCAGAATCAGTAGCGGCGACTTGATAGCGCCTTTGAAGATCCGACTGTGGACTCTCCAAGAATCCCCTCGCCTTTAGGCATGGGGAGTATCAAGAGAACAGCTTTTGCTGAAGTTCCAAGCTACCAATTCGATTTTTTTCTCAACTTAGTATTGACAAAATCACCAAAATGTGAGAGATATTTCACATCGGATACAGAAGTGAAGGGGAGAATATTTAATGGCAATTTCAGGAATTACAGAAAAGCTTTTGGCGGCTAAAAAAGCTAAGGGAATTAGTTTGGCAGATTTGGAAAAAGTTTTGGGGCGCGACGAAGTTTGGATTGCCGCGGTTATTTACCGTCAAGCTACCGCATCACAAGATGAAGCCGAGAAAATTGTCTCGGCTTTGGGACTAGATAGCGAGACGGCTGCGGTTCTCTGTGAACCTCCGTTAAAAGGTTCTTTGGAGGACTCGGTTCCGGTTGACCCCCTGATTTATCGTTTCTATGAAATTATGCAGGTTTACGGGATGCCACTCAAAGCAGTGATTCACGAAAAATTTGGTGACGGGATTATGAGCGCGATCGACTTTACTATGGATGTCGAGAAAGAAGCAGACCCAAAAGGCGATCGAGTGAAAATAATTATGTCAGGAAAATTTTTGGAATACAAAAAATGGTAAGCCAGTGCTGCTTTACCTTCAAGAATTAAAAATTCAAAATTTGGTCGAACGACTAAGGACTCCTGACTAAGGCCTCAAAAGTGTTAACTTAGAAACAGAGATCGCGAAGCTTGACTGGCTTGGGTGTCCGATCGGGAAACCCTTCTAGGGCACAGCTAAGGTCACTCCCGCGGCAACTTCCCCAGTCGAAACAAGCAACCGCAACCGTAAAGTAAGAGGCAAATATGTCAAAATATGACTCCCATCTCAGATGCTCCTTTTGCGGCAAGTCGCAAGAGTACGTCCGCAAGTTAATAGCTGGGCCCGGCGTCTACATTTGCGATGAATGCGTGGAACTGTGCAATGAAATTTTAGAGGAGGAGTTCTTTGACTCCAGTAAAACAATTGGTCAACAGATTCCCCAATCAGAGGTGCGAGAGTCTCAGGGACAAGGAACGCGGCGTCCGGGTCGATCGAACAAATCGAAAATCGTTTTAGCTCAAATTCCGAAACCAACAGAGATTAAGCAGCATTTAGACAACCACGTCATCGGTCAGCATTCAGCAAAAAAAGTTCTTTCTGTAGCAGTTTACAACCACTACAAGCGCTTGAGCGTTGACCAAGCTAAAGATAGCGACAAGTCTTCCCCTGACAGCGATGTAGAACTGCAAAAATCCAACATCCTCCTAGTGGGCCCCACAGGTTGTGGCAAAACTTTGTTAGCGCAAAGTTTGGCGCAAATGCTCGAAGTGCCGTTTGCGGTAGCGGATGCGACGACACTGACAGAAGCGGGATATGTCGGCGACGATGTAGAAAATATCTTGTTGCGGCTGTTGCAAATGTCAGATTTTGATGTTGAAGCGGCGCAACGTGGCATTATTTATATTGATGAAATTGACAAGATTGCTCGCAAAAGCGAAAACACTTCGATCACTAGGGATGTATCGGGAGAAGGAGTGCAGCAAGCGCTACTAAAAATGTTGGAAGGAACAGTGGTTAACGTGCCCCCGCAAGGCGGCCGCAAACATCCTTACCAAGATTTTATTCAAGTTGACACTAGCAAAATTCTATTTATTTGTGGCGGTGCTTTTGTCGGTTTGGAAAAAATAGTTGAACAGCGTTTGGGTAAAAAATCCTTGGGCTTTATTCAGCCAACGGAAAGCGACAGCAACTCGACTTTGCCGGCGAAAGACAAGCGGGCGGCTGATATTTTGCAGCAGGTACAGCCGGACGATTTAGTCAAGTTTGGTTTGATTCCTGAGTTTGTCGGGCGGATTCCGGTGGTGACGGTGATTTCGCCGCTGGATGAAGCAGCTTTGATGCAGATATTGACCGAGCCCCGGAATGCGCTGGTGAAGCAGTATCAAAAGCTGTTGAAGATGGACAGCGTGGAATTGGAATTCCAGCCGGAAGCGCTACGGGCGATCGCCCAGGAAGCCTATCGTCGCAAAACTGGCGCGAGAGCTCTCCGCAGCATTTTAGAAGAGTTAATGCTGGATGTGATGTACGAGTTGCCTTCTCGCAAGGATGTGGCTAACTGTATGATTACTCCTGAAATGGTCGAGAAGCGATCGACTGCTGAATTGCTGTGGCATCCCGCATGGCGGAAGCACGAAACAGCATAATTTATAGTTTGTAGGGTGCTTGTGGCGCACCCTACAAATTTGCTACCTTTAATTCCCTTGGCGAACCCGCCTCTACAAGCCTAACACTACAAACTTTTTTCAAGGTCGATCGAATGCAATCTTAAGGTAAGACCTTAAGGAGTAAACTTATAACTGTAAAAATAACTGTTGAAAAAATGCCAAGAAATGTAGCTAAAGCAAGTAAAAACCCCAGAGTTAAAATGCCAAGTTTCTTAGACGGAATTCCCGGAGTGTCAATGGCAATTCAGTGCGGTTTGCTAGCCAGCCTAATGTTGTGTTGGTACGATTTCAAATACAACACGATAGTATACTTCATTCCGCGATCGGCAATAGCAGAAAAAGAAATTTTACTCATCAATCAAAGGCAGCAAGCTTACTATGCAGAAAATAATCAATTTAGTTCTTCCCTAAAAGGATTAGGTCTAGGAAGTGAAAAAGAAACCTACGATCATTATTATAAATACAGAACTCGGTTATCAATGGGTCCGGTTCAAACTTTACACAATCAAAGCGAAGCAGCACCATTTGAAATGACACTCGCATTCGCCCAACCTCGCTCTCGTAGCAACAAGAGGTGGTATACGGGTGCAGTAGTTGCTTTCAAAAAAAATGGTAGCAATCTACTAACAACTATGGCAGCAGTTTGTGAGAGCGATGCCCCTCCTAAAACAATCAGGAGTGGGCCAACTTTTGACGGCAAAGAAATTCACTGCCCCTCCGGGACAACTATGTTAAGGTAAGACTTTGAAACTATTTTGCGCCACTCTTCGATTGTTTAAGTAAAATTCAAAGTACCAATTGCCAGGTTGGTCATCTTTTTGAAAATTGTACCAGCACCAAGTATTTAATCTACCTCCTGTCGTTTTTAAATTTGATGCACCCCGCTGTACTAATTTTCCTTGAGGGTTAAACACCTCACAATCTCCTCTATATTCTCCCTCTGGCAAGCTCGCAGCACTTACGGTCAAATAGACTTTCTTTTGTTGTTTCAAAGACCAGACATCTGTAGTTTTTGTAGCTTCTAGCTCGTCAGTCAACCTCGCTTGAGTTAAAGTTTTTAAATTTTGTTTGTTAGTTATTGGTGGGGAGTCAACTACTGCTTGAGGTTGGGGATAAGTTAGTAACAACGGACTAAAAATAGCAGCGACGACGGGACTAAGCATAGCAGCAATTGGAGCAATTACTGTTAACAATACCGTTACTGTTGATAATCCGACTAATATCAGCGCAAGTTTTGAGTTGTGGCGCTGCTGGACTACATCGAGGGGAATCAAAGCATTGAGGGCCGCATCTGCCGAAGGATAGCGGTGTTTGAAATTAGGTTCCACCATTTTTTGCAGCCAGTCAAGAAATTCTGGAGTTAACTGCTGCAAGCGATTTTTAAAATTAATCTGCCTTTTAAAATTAATCCGTCCCGTCTCGTCCATCAAGCTGCCAATTTCGAGAGAACTTATCCTGATTAGCAAGCAAATTAGCGTCGCGCCGAGACTGTATAAATCCGATGCCACAGTTAGCTGCCGATTGAACATTTGTTCTGGTGGCATAAAGCCCAAAGTACCTTTAACAACGCTGCTGGCGGCCACTTCTCCCCCGCCGAGTCTAGCAAATCCAAAATCGACAAGGCTGACATTCAGGCGATCGTCCACCAAGATATTTTCCGGTTTTAAATCTCGGTGAATTACTGGGGGAACGCGGTTTTGCAAGTATTTAAGAATTTCTAAAACAGAGATAGCAATTTGCTTGATTTGCTGTGGCGTTAGCTTGCGGAGAGTTGCGAGGGAAGTGGCATTTTTGTATTCCTGTACCATGCAGAAACCCGATGCTGTTTGGAAGGAATCTAAATACCGAGGAATGCTGGGGTGATCCAGTCCTCGCAAAATCTGAATTTCTTTTTCGTAAGCTTGATACTCCGACCAATTAGCGCCTGTTTTGGCAAATTGAAATTGTTTGATAGCTACGGCACGTTGGGTATTAATTTCGGTAGCGAGATAGGTAACTCTACCGCCGGCGCGATTGTGTCCGAGTTCGCGAGTTATTTGATAACCGTAGTTAGAAAAGTCAGGAAAAGCATTCATAGTTAAATAGTTGACAGTTGACAGTTGACAGTTGACAGTTGTAATTGGGAATTGGGAATTATCTCAATCGTACAATCTCCCAATCTGCGGATCGTACAATCTCAAATCTAATGACTGCTGACTAATGACTAATGACTGATGACTACGGTCTAATTAAATTTTGTTCGGATTTGTGATAGTTGGAAATAATTCTTTTTGGGTTAAATACGAGCGTGTCAACTAACGCAATCCCAATAACGATTAGAGGGAATAGTGTCACTCCTCCTGCGGCTATTATTTCGATTGGTTCAACCCATTCCAACTGATTACCCAATTTTAAAAACAATCGAAAAGCTGCTCCCAATAGCGTACAAAATACGACAGTAAGGAAAGCTATTTTAGTAGCATCTGCTTTAAAAATTTTTCTAGTTGCTTGCTCGGCAACTAGATTGTTAATGCTGGCATTTATCATCATTGGAATTAGAGCTCTCAATAACAATAGCATTACTGCAAATCCTCCCATAGAATAAATAAAATAAGAAATCATATTAATTATTAGATCGATCATTAGATGTAGTTCTTTAATAATAGGGGCAAAAAATAGCGGGGTAAAAATAATGATAACTACACTGAAACCGAGAATCGATTTCAATATTTGCTTAAAAACTTGCCTAACATCTAACCATTTAACATTAATATCTTTGAGTGTGTTTGGATTTACTGTCATGACTGTAATGGTAGTTTCAGCGGAATTAAATCCCAACAATACGGCCAATGATACCCAGCACGAAAAAGAATGGAGCAAAACGTTGTTGGAGTTGATGAGGTTAGTTAATAGCTCCGAAATCATAAAACCTGCTAAGGTAAAACAGCACATAAAAGCCAGCCTGCGCGCAGACAAAGAAGTATTTTTTTTCGGTACGTGCAAGGCAGATGTGGTGACTTGCAATTCTATTGTATGAGTTTCCGGCTCAGAATTGGCGTGTAAGATGATTTGGCGGTTGTAAGTTTGACTTGCCAGCAATTTTTGAGTATCAACTCGAATTTGGCATTCAATATTATTGCTTTCAAAAGACTGCGGTACAAAGGAAATCCAAGAGTGGTCGTAAGGCGTGTGTGGCGGGTCATTCGGATGTGGCGCGACTTCCCATCTGCCGCCAAGCATTGTATCGGGAATTGGGTTGCTAATGGCGATATTTTGCGTTAAAATTTCTCCATATTCTGTAGCGGTAAGTTCCAGCCGAGCGCGATCGATCCTAACTTTTGGCAATTGTTTAACATCCAAAGATTCTAGGGCCGCTAAAGCATCAGCCGCTGACTGATATCTATCTTGAATTCTCGGGGCTACCATTTTCTCCAACCAATTCATCCAACTTTGTTGCAACGGCGGTACTAAATGCCGAAAATGAATGCCATAATTAGCATCAATCAAATTGCCAACATCCGCAGATTTTGTACCTGTTAACAAGCAAATCAGGGTGATTCCCAAACCATAAATATCCGAGGCTTTAGTTAATTCTCGGTTGAACATTTGCTCCGGCGACATGAATCCCATCGTACCTTTGACAACGCTGCTGGCGGCAATATAGCCGCCTCCAATTCGTGCAAAGCCGAAGTCTACTAAGTAAACATTTAAGTGATCGTCAATTAACAAGTTTTCGGGTTTGATATCGCGGTGAATTACAGGCAGTTTCTGAGATTGCAGGTAAGCTAAAATTTCTAAAGTGGCGATCGCAATTTTTTTGATATCTGGCAGCGAAAAAGTACGATCGCACGCCGATTGGGCATTGATATATTCCTGAACAATGCAAAAACCGCTATCTGTTTGAAAATCGTCAACATAGCGTGGAATTCCGGGGTGATCGAGCTTTTTCAGCACTTGGGTTTCCTGTTGGCTAGCGGAGTATTTCGCCCAGCTAGACCCTTGCGCGAATTGAAATTGCTTAATAACAACTGATTTATTGGTGTTAGTTTCTGTAGCTAGATACGTGACGCGGCCTCCCAGACTGTTGTATCCGAGTTCGCGAGTGACTTGATAGCCATGTGTGGAGAAGTCGGGAAAAGTTGTCATAGGTAGTTCTTCGGGTTTAATTTATCTGGGAATATATTAAAAATTGCTATTACCAAGATAACTTTTTTCAAAAAAGGCGTCAACTGTGATAAGATTTGACTTCGCGATCGGTTCTAGCGGGGAGCAGCCGTTAGAGGAAACGGGGAAAGTTCGGTGCAAGTCCGGCGCTGTCCCGCAACTGTAATGAAACCCTTGGGGTTTCTCAAGTCAGAATGCCCGCCGATATCTAACTCACTTTTGAACGCATCTGCGAGGTACGGATGATGGATGGAATTAACACGGCTGTACGCACAAAGCACAGTCTATTTGTTTGCACTGCTTGCGCTAGTGTTTGGAAAAACGGCAAGCGCGAAGGCAAAAGCGGCGGTCAACAATTCATGGAAAATTTGTCGCAACTAGCTAAAGATTGGGAGTTTTCTGATAAATTTGAGATTCAAGAGGTTGAGTGCATGAGTGCTTGCAGTCACTCTTGTGCGGTGTGTTTTGCTGCTGTTGGAAAGTACACTTATCTGTTTGGCGATTTACCAGCAAATGAGTCGGAAAGCGTCGAGGCGGTACTCGAATGCGCGGGCCAATACTATGCTAAACCGGACGGTTTGTTGCCTTGGTCTGAGCGTCCTCAAGCTCTGAAAAAAGGCGTTTTAGCAAAGATTCCACCACTCGCAAATTAGAGTTTTTCTTGTTCCTAGGATCGGCCCATTGGTGACAACTTAACGTCAAACCCGCCCTCCGGCCCTCCGGCAGCAGTCCGGCAGGGGTTGAAACCCCTGCCTCAAAGCTAAAGTCCTCTGAAGAGGACTGAAGAACTCATTAGTCCTCTTCAGAGGACTTTAGCTATAAGCCAGGGAATTCATTCCCTGGCGGACGGTCGGCTTAAGTTTTCATCAATGGGCAGAGCTTGGGAACGAGAGAACGAGAGATATCCCATCACCAAATAAGCACAAAATTATCAATGCACAAAATTCCTGTTACTGTCATCACTGGTTTTCTCGGTAGCGGCAAAACTACCTTAATTCGCCACTTATTGCAAAATAATCAAGGTCGCCGCATTGCTGTTCTGGTTAACGAATTTGGCGAAATTGGAATTGACGGAGAATTGCTGCGCGATTGTCAAGTTTGCGACGAAGAAGAAGATGCCAGCAGCAATATTGTTGAACTAACAAATGGTTGTCTTTGCTGCACTGTTCAAGAGGAATTCTTGCCGACTATGCAAGAATTGTTGAAGCGCAGAGAACAAATTGATTGTATCTTAATAGAGACTTCTGGCCTCGCACTTCCTAAACCTTTGATTCAAGCTTTTCGCTGGCCGGAAATTCGCACGGGTGCTACTGTGGACGGTGTTGTTGCTGTTGTCGATTGCGAAGCTGTTGCTAGCGGTACTTTTGTCGGTGATATCGATGCTTTGATGGCACAGCGGCAAGCTGATTCTAGTTTAGATCACGAAACTCCGATCGAGGAATTGTTTGAAGACCAGTTAGCCTGTGCCGATATGGTACTTTTAACGAAGGTCGATCGCGTAGATGCAGAAACTCACAAGAAAGTGCAAAGCTGGTTGCAGCAAGAGTTACGTCCAAGTGTGAAAATTGTGCCTTGCAAAGGTGGCGAAATTAACCCTGATGTGCTCATGGGATTTAATGCGGCGGTTGAGGATGATTTGGAGTCTCGCCCCAGTCACCACGACACTGAGGAGGAACACGAACATGATGATGATATTAACTCGACTTTCTTTATTGCCGATCGCGAATTTGAACCTGAAGCTTTGGTGAAAAAACTGCAATCCTTGATGCAGCAAGAGGAAATCTATCGGATTAAAGGGTTTGTGGCGGTTCCCAAGAAACCGATGAGGATGGTGTTGCAAGGTGTGGGTTCGCGCATAGAATATTTTTACGATCGCCCTTGGCAACCTTCGGAACTCCGCCAAACCAAATTAGTGCTGATCGGTCGGGAACTCGACTCTGCTAAAATACAGTCATTCTTGTAGTTGAATGCGGGCGATCGCTTTTTTTGAGAAAGGGCGATCGATCTGCAATCATTCTGCACTCGATACTGTTTCTAACGTCAAAATGCCGATCGGTTTATTAACAACTAGCTGCATCCTATCTAACCATTGCGAACCGATTAAAATCTCCGGGAGATCCTCTCCAACATGGACGGGAACGATCAACTCTTGACCGTCAATAATTACCCTGCCTTCATAGAGGTCAAATAAAGCATCTCCCCGTGCTGTCTGCATCTCGATTTCTCGGACAATTAAAGACCAATCTAAACCATCTAAGTCTTGAGAATTAATCGCTAGAAAACCAGTGGTAAAACCTGTATCTAGTAGCACTTCAACAGGAAAGCAATCGCCATTAGATGCAATCAATTCTATCTCAAAAAACAACTCTCCGTTTTCGCCAAACCAACCTGATATCATATACTGCCACAGGTTCCTGTTTCATTGAGGCGAAACATTGTTAACATCACACTTTTATCGCCATACTGTTCCTTGATTTTTTGGACAATGCCTAAAAGTTTGGGGTCAACTAAATACTCTTCGCTATCCGGCTCGATCGCAATAAACCAATTGTAATACTCGTCGATCAGTTCCGGGCGAATTCGCTCAAATATTGCTCGACCGCGTAAACGGAGTTTAGTTTTTTCTGCTTTGCGTCTTGCTAATTCTTCGGGTGGTATAGTCCGTTCGGGAAAAATTCTACCCCGTAGCGCTTTTCGCTTTTCTGATAGCTGAGTCATGGTGTTTTTTAGATTAAATGTATAGATTGATTTATGATAGCCCACAAGTATTATTTTGTCTATTTTTGCTAAAATCCGCCCTTAAAGTCTCCAGCGAACTCTTTATTAACATTTTGTAATATTCTTGCTACTAGCAGCTTGTCTGGTGTAGAATAACGATAATGGTTATCATTGTACACTAATCGAGGTCAAGTATGGTGAGTGCTGGGGCGATCGAATCAGTTCCTGTTACCGTTCTCACGGGCTATCTGGGTGCAGGCAAAACTACGCTACTGAACCGCATTTTAACACAGGAACACGGCAAAAAAGTTGCAGTCATCGTCAACGAATTCGGCGAAGTAGGCATCGACAACCAACTGATAATTGATGCCGATGAAGAAATTTTCGAGATGAACAACGGCTGCATTTGCTGTACAGTCCGAGGCGATTTAATTCGGATTATCGGTAACTTAATGAAGCGGCGCGACAAATTTGACCACATAGTCATCGAAACCACAGGTTTAGCCGACCCCGCACCCGTAATTCAAACATTTTTTGTAGACGAAGATATGCGGGACACATTACTGCTAGATGCAGTTGTCACGGTAGTTGATGCCAAGCACATCTGGCAGCACTGGGACGCAGACGAAGCTCAAGAACAAATTGCATTTGCCGATGTAGTTTTGCTCAACAAAACTGATTTAGTGAGTGAGGAAGAATTGGCAGAATTAGAAAAACGAATTCGCGCCATGAATGCAATGGCAAAAATTCACCGTACTCACAATGCTGAATTACAAATGGATGCTTTGTTGGGCGTAAAAGCATTTGATTTGAACCGGGCATTAGAAATCGAACCCGACTTTTTGGGCGAAGACACTCACGAACACGACGAAACTGTTACCTCGGTAGCAATAGTAGAATCCGGCGCTATTGATGGCAACAAATTTAGCGATTGGATTGAGGAATTGTTGCGAACTCAAGGCCCGAATATCTTTCGGACTAAAGGCATTTTGAATGTCGCCGGAGACAACAAGCGATTTGTTTTCCAAGGAGTACACATGGTGTTTGATGGCAGACCAGATAGACCTTGGAAAGCTACCGAAACTCCGAAAAACGAGCTTGTATTCATCGGTCGCAACTTAAACGAAAATCAATTGCGAGAGGATTTTCGTAAGTGTCTGGTTTAACTGACATCTTGAAGCATTTTTAATAAGCGTTTTAGGAACAGGCAAGATGCCTGTTCCACAAGAATAAACTTCATCTTTTGTGGGATGGAACAGGCAAGATGCCTGTTCCACAAGAATAAACTTCATCTTTTGTGGCACGGGCATCTTGCCCGTGGAATGGAACAGGCAAGATGCCTGTTCCACAAGATGAAAATTCATCTCTTGTGGAAGGGAACAGGCAAGATGCCTGTTCCACAAGATGAAAATTCATCTTTTGTGGAAGGGAACAGGCAAGATGCCTGTTCCACAAGATGAAAATTCATCTTTTGTGGGATGGAACAGGCAAGATGCCTGTTCCACAAGATGAAAATTCATCTTTTGTGGAATGGAACAGGCAAGATGCCTGTTCCACAAGATGAAAATTCATCTTTTGTGGAATGGAACAGGCAAGATGCCTGTTCCACAAGATGAAAATTCATCTCTTGTGGAAGGGAACAGGCAAGATGCCTGTTCCACAAGATGAAAATTCATCTCTTGTGGAACGGGCATCTTGCCCGTTCTTAAGAAGAGTACAACATCTCTGATTCAATAAATATGGGTAACAAAAAGACAAATAAAAGTGAACAAACCCTAGAAATTCATGCCGCAGCCATGCTGTCTGACTACGTAACTGCTGTTACTTGGTCGCCGGATGGCACAACTTTAGGAGTCTGTTCCGCGGCGGGCGAAGTGATGCTGGCGAAAGTAGGGACAGTTAATGAATTGTCCTTGCAAACCCTACAAACTGCTACGGGTAAATCAGCCGATTGCTTGTCTTTTTCCCGCGACAGTCAATTCCTAGCTGCTGGCGGACAAGATGGAAAAGTGCGAATTTGGCGCGTTAATTCTGGCGAATTAATTGCTGATTTGGATAACCAGCGCGTCTGGGTTGATAAGTTAGCTTGGAGTCCCAACTGCAACCAGTTAGCTTTCAGTATGGGCCGCTACGTTCAAGTCTGGAATGCTGAGGATAATGTTGTTGAAGTAACGCTGAATTTCGAGTCATCATCTATTCTCGATTTAGCATGGCATCCGATGGTTCAATATCTGGCAGTTAGCGGCTATCAAGGTGTCAAAGTTTGGCATGGCGAAGACTGGGACGAAGACCCGGAAATTTTATCAGTACCCTCTGCAACAGGTGCTGTTTCTTGGTCGCCACAAGGGGAATTTTTAGCTTGCGGCAATATGGACAATACTCTCATTGTTAATGAATGGGGCAATTTTGAACCGTGGGTAATGCAGGGTTTTCCGGGGAAAGTTCGGCAGTTAGCTTGGTCGGATAAAACTAATTCCTTGGGTGCGCCTTTGTTAGCTGCTGCGAGTTCTGAAGGGATTTCAGTGTGGGAAAAACACGCTGATGAAAGTGTCGGTTGGGATTCTTGGGGGTTAGAAGTGCATGAAAAAGTTGTAAATGCGATCGCCTTTCAACCTTCCACATTTTTATTAGCTTCCGCAGCCGCAGACGGTCAAGTTTGTTTGTGGGAGGAAGCAGAACAATTGCTGCAAATTCTAGAAGGTGCAGAGGGCGGTTTTTCCTGTCTCGCATGGCATCCCGAAGGCCAGTTTCTCGCGGCCGGCGGTGGTGGTGGCGAATTGCTTGTTTGGTCAAAGTCTATGCGCGGCAAAGGCTTCGGGCGGCGCTAAGTTCGCATACGCACCCGTTTGACCAAAACATAAACAATTGAAAACTTTAGGACTTACCCACGGGTATCCAGAAACCGGGTTTTTCGAGGGTCTACTTCGTTGCAGACTGCATCGAGTAAAAAACCCGGTTTCTAAGCGTCGAAGTGCGTCCTGGAGTGTTATCCTCTCTTTCTTGTCAAAATCCCTTGACTGGGACTGAACAGCAAAGCTACTAAAAATAACCCAAAAACAACTAATACAATTGCCGCACCAGACGGCATATTCCAATAATAGCTGAGATACATACCAGTCACGCTAGCTGTAATCCCAATAATTGCTCCTAATCCCATCATTAAATGTAGCTCTTTTACCAACAAATACGCCGTCATTCCCGGCCCGATTAATAGGGAAATTACTAACAGCGCCCCCACAGTTTGCAAACTCGCAACAATCGTCAGCGTAATCGCCGAAATCATCCCCAAATAAATCCAGTTTACAGGCAAACCGCACGCTTGCGCTCCCTGCGGGTCAAAAGTATAGAATAGCAGTTCTTTATAAAATATTTTAACGGTCGCCAAAATTATCAAAGTTATGACAAAAGTCTGCTGCACGTCAGCAGGTGCAACTGATAAGATATTCCCAAACAAAAACCCGTCTAAATCTAATTTGGTTGTCCGCAAGAGGCTAATCAGCGTGATGCTAATTGCTAAAAATGTAGACAAAATTAATGCCATAACTGCATCAATTTTTAGGCGCGATTGCGATTGTATCCAGGTCATTATTACCGCGCTGATAATTCCCGATATAAACGCGCCGATCGAAATATTGAAACCTAAAGAAAAAGCTACGGGCAATCCTGCTAATACTGAATGGGCAATCATGTCAACCATCATTCCCATTTGCTGTACAATTAAATAGGAACCGACAACGGCGCAGAGAATTCCTAGCAAAATGCCGACGGCGATCGCATTTCGCATGAACTCGAATTGTAGCGGCTCAATTAGCAAATTTAACATTGAATTAGGTCAATAATAGGATTTTTTCAACTACAATCTACTGCACAGGCGGGACGCCCGTGCCACAATCAATTTTAAAGATAAATCTTTTTTTGCTTACGCTGACACTAAACTTAAATCGTATCCATAGGCTTTTTGAATATTGGCGGCGGTGAGGACTTCCCTGCAGGAACCCGTCGCAATTAACTGCTTGTTGAGCAATAATAAATTGTCGTACTGTTTTAAAGTTTCGCCTAAATCGTGGCTGATTACTAGCAATGTTTTATTTTCTGCTTTTAGTTCGGCAAAAATATCGAAAATAATCTCTTCGGTTGCTTTGTCGATCGCGTTAAAAGGTTCGTCGAAGAAGAATAAATCGGCTTGTTGGGCGATCGACCTTGCTAAGAAAATCCGCTGCTGCTGTCCGCCAGACAGTTCGCCAATTTGCCGATCGCGCAAATCCCACATTCCCACCCGCAGCAAAGCAGCTTTCACCAATTCTTGCGACTGCTTCGAGGGACTGCGAAACCAACCAGTCTGGACGGTTCGCGCCATCATTACCGCATTCCACACCGTAATCGGATAATCCCAGTCAATTTGCGATCGCTGCGGCACATAAGCCACCCGCGACAACTGTTCCTTCAGCAGCCGCCCCTGATATTTCACCAAACCCCGACAGGCCGGGATCAATCCCAGCATCGCTTTCACCATCGTGCTTTTCCCCGCGCCGTTGGGGCCGAACACACCGGTTAATTGTCCGGGATCTAACTGGAAATTCACGCTGTTGATGGCCGAGATTCCTCGATAATTGACAGCTAAGTCTTGCACTTCTAACATAATCCGAGATTTTGAGAACGATTCTTGTTCGTAGCTACTAGAATAGGATAACTCGAAAAAGCAATAACGATTATCGTTCCAAAGGTGAAAATGTTAAAGAACTGGGCTGGAAAAAGCGGCAGATTGTGCGGTGTGGCTGTTTTGGCAATTGGCTGCGGACTGGTTGGGTGCAGTGGAGGGCAGAACGCAAGCAATGGAGTGCCAGAGAGTCCCGCCACAACTCAAACTCCAGCCAGTCCCGCCGCCAACTTGCCAAAAGTCGTGGCTACGACTGGCGTTATCTGCAACCTAACTAGAGAAATCGCTCAAAGTTCGATCGACACCACCTGTCTAATCAAGCCGGGAGACGACCCCCACGCCTATCAAACCAAGCCGGAAGACCGGAAAGCGATTGAAACAGCAAATCTGATTTTATACGGCGGCTACAACCACGAACCCAGCATCATTAAGTTAATTGAATCTAGCAGTAATTCCGCACCCAAAATCGCCGTCCACGAACTCGCTGTTCCCAAACCGTTGATGGGCCAACACGAGCACGAACACGGTGAAGAGAAAGCGGAAAACCAACCCCACGCAGAAGGCGAAAAAGTCCCTGACCCTCACGTTTGGCATAACCCGAAAAATGGCATCCGTATGGTAGAAACTATTCGCGATCAATTGATCAAACTTGCTCCCAGCAATGCTCAAATTTATACAAAAAATGCAGCCAGCTTAACAGATAAGTTGCAAAAAATAGATACTTGGATCAAAGCTCAAATTGCGACTATTCCAGCCCCAAAACGCAAGTTAGTAACCACTCACGATGCTTTGAGTTACTATGCCGATGCTTACGGTTTGGAGATGGCTGGAGCTTTGCAGGGTGTGACGACAGAGGAACAGCCCACCGCCGCAAGAATTGCCGAATTGTCCTCAGAAATTAAGACCGCCGGAGTGCCGACAATTTTTGCCGAAACTACAACTAATCCGAAGTTGATGGAGACTGTGGCGAGGGAGGCAAATGTCGAAATTTCAGACAAGGAACTTTACAGCGACGAGTTGGGCGGCCCCGGCACGGGTGCTGATACATATCAGGGAATGCTGAAAACTAATACTTGCGCGATTATTTCTGGCCTCGGTGGTAATTGTACTTCCTTTGCCGGAGAAACTGTACCAAATCCCAAACCATAGATTTTCTAAAGTTCGCCTACTAGCAAGCACCTTATATTTCAATACGCTTGGGTTAAGCGCGATCCCCCCTAGCCAAGGGCGGGCACGGGGGCACCGCCCCTACTAAGGGGGGGACAAGAACTTACTCAAAGTCCCCCTTCTTAAGGGGGATTTAGGGGGATCTCCGAGGAATAAATAGTTTTAACTCAAGCGTATTGCCTTATATTTGCTCGGTACGCAGCAAAAAGCAGCGCTCGCAATCGCAGGGGTTTTCGATTGCAAACGCTGCGTTGGCTGAGATGACTTTAAGGTGAATGTGGCTCCTCGGTACTGGGGGGTTTTTGGCCAATTCCCAATTGTTTCTTAGAGGATTTTAAGTCTTTCCAAAGCATCTTAATATCTTTATAAGCTTTCTCAGCGCTAATTTTCCCCCCTGTTTCCAGCGAGCAAATATAAGTTATTTTTTGAGCAAATTCCTGCAAGTTGGCATTAAACGCCAAGTTTTCTGGCGTGAAATCACCGTAGTAGCGATTGCGAGGATGTAAAAAATCTTCCCGCTCTTTCATTGCCCCCTCCTAATTAAACTTTTGGTATTCAACTTTTGGTTCGGTCTCTGCTGTTAATAGCACTATTTGTACTCAGTATCGCGGCGCTAACTTGCTTCTATTGTATTGCGTAAGTAGCAATTGTGCTTTTTCGCTCTGTATTTAGTCTATTAATGCAGTCTTAACCTTAAGTTAGCTTTATTTTAACTTTTCTTTAACCTAAAAGCAAAAAAATTGGGAAATGCGCGGTTCGCATCTCCCTTGAGATATATTTGGCAGTTGGTGATTAACCTTTTCTGAAGCCGAATATTTATTTGTGGCACTCGCAGCCGGTGTGGCCGCAGCCTTGGCCGTTGGGGTGGCCGTCAGCGCAAGCACTGGAACAGTATGTTTTGCCGTCTTTTTCAATGGCTTCGCTGGGGCTGACAACGCATGAACATGAAGGACAGGCACATTTTGTTTGGGTGGCGGTAGTCATTTGAGCTTCTCCTGGTGGGTTTGTTTGTCTATACTTATATCTGAACATATATTCAGATATAAGTCAAGGGAATGTAAAAGTTTTGTTACAAAAGGTGGGTCGATCGCACTAAAATGAAAATGAGAATTAAAACAAGCCGGGATAAAGATGTCACCCAACTCTGCTGTTAACGGAGCGATAAGTCAGTCTCACCAACAAAACGATACACCAACGTGCGATCCATCGCACCTAGTTGACTGTTGGCGGGCAGGGGACATCCAAACACAAGTTCTCAACACCGCAAAAGCGCAGCGGATGGCTGAGTTTTTCAGTCTTTTGGGAGATGCGAACCGCCTGCGGCTGCTGTCGGTTTTGGCCAAACAAGAACTGTGCGTGTGTGACTTGGCTGCGGCGTTGAGTATGAGCGAGTCAGCAGTATCGCACCAGTTGCGGGCATTGCGGGCGATGCGGTTGGTAAGTTACCGCAAGGTTGGGAGACAAGTTTTTTATAGTTTACTCGATCGCCACGTTTTTGAACTTTACCAAGCAGTCGCCGAACACTTAGACGAAGCAGATTAAGCTTTTGGGCAGTGGGCAGTGGGCATTGGGCAGTGGGCAGTGGGCAGTGGGCAGTGGGCAGTGGGCATTGGGCCGTGGGCAGTGGGCATTGGGCCGTGGGCCGTGGGCATTGGGCATTGGTAATGGATTTAAAATTTTGTAGGGGCGGCTTTTACCAATAATCTCGGCCTAAGATTAATAATCTTGTAAACCCGCCCCCACCCAACTAGATATTAATCTTCGACGGTGTGGCCCGTAGCAACAACCGCCTGTGAAATTGACTCTTCAGAAGCTTGAGCCTCAACCGTAACAGTCTTAGCTGCGACATCCACATTGACAGTAGCTTCGGAGTCAACAGTTTTGATGGCTTTGGTAATTGTATCACCGCAGCCGGAGCAGACGATCGAGGGAACGTTAAGTAGTATTGCCATAATTCAGCAAATTTTCGTAGATGACAGTATTATTTTTTATTTTAATCTAAATTCGTGAAACACGCGCTTTCCCGGATTTCGGCAGGGGTTTAAACCCCTGCCTCAAAGCTCAATTCGGTTAAAACCGACTGTAGAGTTGGACCTTAAAAGTTATAGATTATTTCCTACCCATATCACTTCAAACTTAATACCTCTGAAGGCACATTAATATCGGGTATGCGGCGTCCAACGGCGGCGGCTACAGGCCGCAAACTCGCAACTAAATCTACCATATCTGGTAAAGAAAGAGCTTGCCGCGCGTCAGAAACCGATTTTTCTGGTTGCGGGTGACATTCAATAATTAATCCGTCTGCACCGCAAGCAACCGCTGCTTTGGCTAGTGGCGCGACTAATTCTCGCTTGCCGACGGCGTGAGAAGGGTCTACAATTACTGGCAAATGAGTTAACTGTTTCAGCGCTGCGACTGCACCTAAATCTAATACATTGCGCGTGTAATTGTCGAAGCTGCGAATGCCTCTTTCGCACAGAACTACATCAGGATTTCCGTGACTGAGAATGTATTCGGCGGCCATCACAAATTCTTCGATTGTGGCTGATAAGCCGCGTTTTAGTAGGACTGGTTTTCCGGCTTGACCGATCGCCTTTAGTAACTCGAAGTTTTGCATATTCCGACTGCCTACTTGCAGCATATCAGTATATGTGACAACTGGATCGATTTGGGCGATCGACATTACCTCTGTCACCACTGGTAAACCGTAACGGCGGCTGACATCAGCTAAAATTTCCAGTCCCTCAATTCCCATGCCTTGGAAAGCATAGGGAGATGTGCGGGGTTTGTAGACTCCGCCTCGCAAAGCTTGCACGGATGCGGCGGATAGTTGGCGGGCGACGGTTTCCATTTGTGCGGAACTTTCGACGGTACAGGGGCCGCCGATGATTAATAATTCTGTGCCGCCGACTGAGACTGTTTCTGAGAGTTTGACAATTGTCTGGTGTTCGGGATGAGATTTGGTGACGAGTTTGGCTTCTAACATGAGGGTATTTTCCTGGCAAATTAAGTGGGTGGTTGACAACAAAAAACCCGGCACTTTTAGGAGTTCCGGGTTGGTGCGAAAAGACAGCGCGACAATTTACCCAGAACTCCTGTGGGGCCAAAAATAAAAGCTGTAGTACCAGTTACTGAATAATGTCATTGCTGTTTTCGCTTGTACTCGATTGGTTGTTGGGGAAAGAAGTAGAAAAAACAAAACCGCAGGTGTTAATCTGCGGTTCGCCCGGATGTTCACAGTGAATTACCAATTCACTCCGGGCGAACTTGGCTGTACCAAAAATAAAAATAGCTGTTGGCTGTGAACTTGGCTGTGAACATAGTTGAAGTGCTGCGATTTGTGGATTAAACACAATACTATTCGATAACCTAGCACAGACTGGTAGGAATGTCAAGCATTTTTTTTGCAAAATGTAGGGCAACGGCAATGGCGTTTAACTCGACGCGGTTGTCGTTTTTTGGGTATGTCTGTTATTATGTCGATATAGGGACAAACCGACAAGTCCCTATATCGACAAGTGACCCTATCCGAATCGCGCGCCTGTGTGTCAGGCTAGACACATAGACAAATCGATATAGCGATATGGAAACTTTGACTACAAGTAAAACTGTGTCCGTAAAAATCTATCTACCTGAAGAGACAAGAGCCAAGTTCAAAGCATCTTGCGCTATGCGTAGCCTCAGCATGAATGAGGTTCTGTTGGAGTACATCGAAACTTGGTTACAGGAAAACGAACCCGTTTTAGAGCCAAAGCCGCAGCGCGTCAAGACGATCGCCAAAACTCAGGAAACAGACTGATGACCGATCGACCGATTGACTATATCAGATCTCTTGCAAAAGTCAAATTCACCCCCCGCAAGTCCCCCCTTATTAAGGGGGGAAACAAGAATAATCTTGCTCCCTCCCCTTAGCAAGGGGAGGGTTGGGGTGGGGTGCTTTGTATTTTTGCAAGAGTTCTATCGAATAAATGGCATCCTCGAACAAACCGCGAGGGGCAAATGCTGAGAGATTCAGACAACCCAGAGAAATCTTGGGAGGATTTAGAAGCCGAATTGCTTCCTCACCGTCCTTTTTATGCCCCTGGCGAGACTGAAATTGAAAAAGACCTTTATGCTAAGCGACGATGTGCTCAGCAAAAAATGAAGGCTGAAAAACGCCCCGATATTGCAGGCCGCTCTTATTACTACTGCACGGAGACAAATGATGATGACTAACTCGAATTACCGACTGCTACCTGCCAGAGATGAGTATGTTCAAGTGTCTATCTATCTCAATCGGGTGCATTTGGACGGATATACGCCCGATCGCGCGATCGCAAAATTGATCGAAATGGGTTATGCTCCTACTTTGCAATATCAGTGGAATCCAAAACGAAATGAGTTTGATTTATTTGCTCTCATTCACGATCGCCCGATCGCCGATTCACTGATGGATAAACAGGCTTGTGATGCTCTCTGGGCTGCTTTTAACGAATCTTCGCTTTACGTGATTGGTTGCGAGATGGCCCAAAATCCTAACTGGCTAGCGGCACGTAGCTTTAACGATCCGCGCCGTCACGCTACGCCGGAGGAAATCGAGCCTCTGGAAGCAAATGCTACGGCCGCTGCTTAATATTTTAGTTTTGAGTGCAACGGGTACAAAAAAGGTACGTAGTTGCGCTTAAGCGCTGTTAATCCCAGCCGAAGTCTCGATCGCACAATTCGGCTAGTCTTTGGTTGTGCGATCGAAAATATGCTTTCAATTGCTCGTATACTGTCTCGCTGATGGGGGGATATTGGGTGGCGTTGTATTTTTCGTAGGTTTGTAGTTGGTGGGGCGGTAAGTCTAAAAATTCGAGGACTCTGTTGAGGATTTCCGATGGGTTGCTATACAAGTCTTCGCTTTTGAGGATTAAAAATTGTGATTTGGGAAAAAGTTTCATCCAGGCTGGGAGTTGATCGGCGTAAATGCTGCGGGTTAGATAGCTGTGGTGTTGGTGTTCGTAACTGTAGTAGGTTGGGTTGGCTAGGAGTTTTTCTATTTCGCCTTTGAGTCTTTCGGGCTCTGCGGCGATCGCCTCTTCTAATGAGAGGGATTCGTAGCCTATTTTGATATAGTAATAATAGTGGGAGATTGCGCGTTCTACGGGGTTTCTCAGCAGGGCGATTATTTTAACTTTGGGACATAAATCATAAATTCGCTGGGGAACTTGGGGGTGACAGATGTAGTAGGGGCTGGCTTCTCCGGTTAGTAGGTTTTCGCTTGTTTGGGGCTGGGGAAATTGGGAACAGTACCACTCCCAGCTTTTATCGAAGTTGAAGTCGAAGTAATGAATTTCTTTTTCGGCGGCGGGGGCGATTTGGGGATGTTGGATTAGGTAATTGTACAGAGATGTTGTGCCGCCTTTTTGGGCTCCGATGATGATGAAGTCGGGGGGTTTGGAGGGTTGTTTCATGGGTGGGGATGGTAGGTTTATATTTGGCACTTGTACTGACAGTGTTTCGGATTTGGCATTTGTACCGATAGTCCGCCGGGGGTTTTAACCCCCGTCTCATAGCGCAAGTCCTTTGAAAAGGACTGAAGATGTATTTATTTATCTAATATCTTAATATTTGATTAGTCCTATGCAAGAGGACTTTAGCTATGAGACGGGGGTTAAAAACCCCCGGCGGGTTGGGGCGTAAAACGAAAATTCGATCGCACTGACATCTTGCACTATTTTGAAGAACAGGCAAGATGCCTGTTCCACAAAAGTTCAATTTTCTTGTGGGGTGGGCATCTTGCCCGCCCCTAAAAGGCAGATTGACTATGGTGCAAGAGTTGAGATCGCACTTTGACCCAAAACGAAAATTCGATCGCCCGATTTAGATTTGATCGCACTGACAAGCCTAACCACTCGATCGCCCGATCGTGATTGTAGATTCTGGTGGTTGAAAGCGCTAGCAAGGCGAACACACCAACAAAGCCTGCCAGACAAGGGCTGGGCCATACGTCGGATACGATCGGGATCACTGTTTTTGGGCGATCGAATTCACTCTGGGTCTGACCACTGACATTTCAATTTAACTAGATTAGAGTGGAGTAAGGAATATCTAATCCCTGCGGGGGAAATCTTTCGCGGAAAAATATATTATCGGCCGCGATTTTGGTTGCGGGTTTGTGGGTTTTATTTTTCAGCCAAGGTACAGATTTAAATTTGTGCAAGAGGCTGATATGCAAGTTGCAAAAAATGGGAACAATAAAGATGGGATTGTACTGTCGAGCAGTAACTACCTGCAATACCATCTCTGAAATTATTCAGGAAGGCGTCAATGTTTAAGAGCAAATTATCCAAAGTTATCGTATCCCTGCTGCGGCGGATTGCTGGTGTTACCAGATCCGGGGCCAAGCGGCTGATGAGAGCAATGCTGCAAGCGCTGATGGCAATGGGCCGCAGGGCTAAACTACCGATGGCGGGGTTTGTGCTGCCGACGGTGACGATGGTGTTGCTGGTAGTTATATTGTTGACAGTGGCGATTACGCTGCGATCGTTCGATCGGGCTAATACGGCGCGTAACGTGCGCGTGAACCAGCAGGTGCTGGCGGCCGCGACTCCCGCGCTCGATCGGGCGAAAGCAAAAATTCAGTATGCCTTATCCCCTCAAGGAAGCGGAACACTTGATACACCATCAGACTTGAGCGTTTACCAAGCGATGGATTCGGATCGCTTTAAATTTGGAGATGAGGATGTTCTACAGATTAAGTTTGATCTGGATAATTCAAATGCAATTAATCTTCCCCCTGCAGATATAACTAACATCAATCAAAGCGAGAGGATAAATACCGCTTGGAGGTTCCCTGTAGATACTGACAACAATGGTAAATTTGATACCTACACTTTATACGGGATATATTTTCGCAGCCCACCTCGAGATCAGGACACAGGAGAGTTTAGTAGAGCTAGAAAGGCTTTAGAAGCCCGAACCCCTCCGATGGCAAGCCAAGGTTCTATCAGCGCGATCTGCAAAGCAGCAACAGGTACTAGCGCTAGTTTGGTAGGCAGTACGGACTGGTACAAAGGAGAGGGCGTACTCAAAAAAAGCTTCTTTGTTTACACAGTCAACGTGCCGATAAATGATATTACGGGAGTCGCTTCACCAGCCAACTACGAAACATTTAAAGGAACTCAAAGTTTCTCAGCTTTGGAGTACCAACAAGACCAAAAACGCATTCCACTACAAAATAATGCGGTGGTTTATGAAGATGATTTAGAAGTATCTCCCGGCCCGGCGCTGCGTCTGAACGGACGGATATTTACTAACAGTAACTTTATGGTCACCAACACGAATGTAGGCCCGGTGGCGTTCTATCTCGTTAGCAGCAAAGGATCTTGTTTCTACGACCTAGAAAATAGCAAAATAGTCGTTAGTGGTAATGTGGTTAACGGCTGGTCGGGCAGTGATGGCAACACTAGCAAAGACATAGCGGTTCATCTATTTGGGACAGAGGCGACCGATCCAGTCACCACAAAAGCAATAAAAGGCGGCACCAATCAATCGGTAGCCTACAAAGATGGTGCTTTGGGGGTCATGTACAATAACAAGGCTTATTCCGATCGCATCGGTCTGTTAGTTTCCGAACAGGAAAAAAATGCCCCTGCTTCCGATCCCCAGGAAGTTAAAAATGCCATTGCCACACAAGTTCAAGAAGAAACTGACCCCACTCCTCCCAGCGCCGATCGTCAAAACGAGATTCGCCGAGAGAATCTGGAATCTTACTTTAGATTGCGGACACGGAAAGTGCCGTTTGCAGAAGTGCCTGCCACTGGAGACGCACTGGCTGGATTTGTTAACCCTACAACAAAAGTGGTGACTGCATCTCCATTAGTCGGTACAGGGGATGAACTGCGACCGGTGGATGCCTGGGTTATGCCTTTGGACACCAACACTAAACTCGATACAGCAAGTGTCAGGCTGCAAGCCAACAGCCCCGAAAAGGTAGAGCAAGATAATAAAGAATCCGAGTTAGGCGATCGCATAGTAGTAGGGAACAATCTACCAGCACTGAGGTGGAGAACCGATTTGAACCCTCCCAAATTTGTGGGTGAAGGTGAGGAAGGAAGAGACACATTAACAGGAGTTAATTGGCTGGATGGGGGCCAACGCTACCGAGAACCCCAAGTGAAGCAGTTCGCTGATGTAGGGGGAGCAGAGAGGGACGGCTTCTGGGAAAAGAGTGCGGCCCAAGCACCTAAAACAGCAGTTGATGGCATTGGCGGATTGCGGGTAATTACGGGTGCAGGCGTTTACGAGCGCACAAACTCTTTTCTGCCACCTCCTAAAGTCTTAAACCCGGTTGGTGGTGCAGTATCGGATTTCTACGACGACCCGGCAACTACTGCTGTAGAAAAGTTCCCCGTTGTTTGGCCCGACTCCATGCCGATGTCACCGGGCCCGAATTCTAAAGTTTATAACAATAATCCTGCTGGTACTGGCTGGGAGGATTTGCCGGCGACGGCTTGGAACGCTTTGCCCACAACTCTGGGGTCAAACTTAACCGGAACCATTGACCCCAGGACTCCCAAGTATGCTAAGGGCGATTTGCGGATGCGCGCAAGTGCAATCTATCACTATGCAGACAACCCAAGCGATCAAAATGCTAAATTAGCTGATACCCCGCTGGCTTGTGTCAGCAGCTATTACGATCCCAGCTACCGATACAGCAAGGGTGGAACTCTATTTGATTCGACTCTCAACCGTCCAGGTTTGCCATCAGGAAGCAACGCAAATGGTAAATCCAACAACGGCATCGTCTACGGCCCTCCCCCAGCGAGACCGGCCGGTGCAATTTTGACGGCCGCTCTCCAGACAGACGCATCGAGTCTGGTGTCGCTGGCTGCAGGAACAACAGATCAACGCTTGAATTATCAAGCCAGTATCGTTTTCCCCGACGGTAGGTTTGTCAACGAGAACTTAAGGAAGGCTTTGCAGAAGGTTGATGCGGATCGCAGCTTGTCGGAAAAAGCTGCGATCGACTCTACTCTTTGCTCTTTAGGAATTTTGGATGGCAGCCTTGCTCCCAACACTGACGATCTCGACCACGGGACAATTCGGGAAGTTGCTTTTCTCAATCCTAGGGAAGTTAAGGCGATCGACAAGGACGACCCAGCTACTGCGGTGGACGAGACTTATAGCCTCAGCAGTCCTTTGGGTGGTGTCGCTCAGAGCGCCAAGCTAACAGGAAATTACGACCTTCCGCTATCAGAAAGACAACCCCTAGAAATCCGAGTCACGCAATTAGATATTGATAAACTCCGGAAGAAAAATTCGATCGCCTACAACCGATTACCCAAGATCAACGCCCTGAACCCAGAGTATATGCTGCCTTACAGCGGCCTAATTTACGCCAGCCGTGACGATGCAGCACCCGATCGCAGCGATCGTACTCCCAATAGTCTGGGCACTGGCATTGATACAACCCGCAGCCAGCTAAGCAGCTCAACAGATTCTCGGCTAGACCCCAGCCGCCGCCCCCACGGAATTATGCTGATTAACGGATCTAGCTTGGGTCGTCCAACAACTGTAAGCACGGTGACAGACGTACTCAAAGAGAAGGGTTTGCTGTTGACTTCTAACTTGCCGGTGTACATCCAAGGCGAATTTAACAAACACACCCACAGAGAATTTGGTTCAGGTGTTGCAACTGCTTTTGATTGGACTCCTAGCACTTTCTACGGTCGCACAGCCCTGAATCCCAATTTTGCTTGTCGCCTCGGCGATCCTCGATACCCTGGCAAATGCTCTGGCAGCGATAATTGGCGAGCAGCAACAGTGCTCTCGGATGCGATTACCCTACTTTCTGAGCCGGTGTCAGCTAATTTACAGGAAGGCTTCCGGTACGGTGTCCGCAATCACGGAGATTTTGACCTGAGAAATAATGCAGGTACCGCGATCGTGGGCTATGACTTCAATGGGAATAGGAATATACTTACTACTGATCCAACAGTTAGTGAAGTTACCTTCGACTTTGACCTCAATGGCAATGGGAATAAGACCGATACGACTGTTAAAGAGACCGATGTAACCGCTAAAGCCGCTCGCAGAATTAACGGTTTCGGTGCTAACAACTACGTCACTAACGGTTTAAGTAGCGGTGCTGCTTTTGACATTACAAACCAAGAAAAGTTCGGGCAAAGCGTACCAGGAACTACCGTTACACCAACAAGCACAAACTACAGCGGTACCACAGGTGCTGCTCCTAACAGTTCATACTTCAACAATTTCGTTACGCCAGTTCAACGACGGATTAATTTTCCCGAATATGTAATGGAAATCTGCCGGAAGTTGCCTGTTTCCGCTTGCGAGCCTAATGACTGGGTGGTTGGTATTGATACTGGTACTCTTGGGGAATTTGATCCATCTACTCCTAATGATCAAAGAGAAAAAGCAAGCAGTGTCCCAGCAAATACACCTGTCGGTCAACTTTTGTCAGGTACAACAGCTAAACCAGCGATCGATCCTGCAGATAGACGATATCCCCGTCGCGTAGCTTTTGTGCGACACATCACAGGTACTAATAAGGCAAACAGGCTGGTTTTTAATGGCAGTATCCCTGTGGCACTGGGAATTAATGGTACCGCAGTAGCTTTCTATGGTGGTGCGCCATCATCTTCTGTCCCTGTGGAGGGCGGAACTTCCATAACTACAGCCTCTGGTACGACGCCTACATCGGTAGCAAATTCTCTTTGGTATGCGACAACCACCACTTCAACCACTCCCACAGGAGGAATGAACTATGCCAGTACCAACCCTCTGTTTTACGCCAAATTACCACCAGGTACTGGCGGAGTGGCTAATACAGTTGAGCAGCCACAGCTAAGACCTGCTTTGCAGATTCAGGCAATGGATAGCACAACCCCAGGCGCCGAAACAACGCGATGGGTACAAAAAGCACGAACGACTGAGTTTAACCTCATAGTCGCCTCCAATGACGTTCCTTCACGGGCCCTCTCTGCCACCCTGGGCGACACGAATGGTGGTATGCAAAACTTACCGCGCTTTATGGAAAATTGGAAAGGCCTAACTAACACGATCGCAGGTTCGTTTATCCAATTCAAGCGCAGTTCTTACGCCACTGCTCCCTACGTATCTGTTATTGATACTGCTCCTGGTTCTCTATTCAAGGCCAAGCTATTTGACTACGACACAACCTACCCCTCTCCCCCTTACAAAATCGAAACCAATGGTGGTAAGATCGGCTATTTCGTACCACCCGATCGGGAATGGGGATTTGATGTAGGTTTGCTTTCACAGCCCCCTGACTTGTTCGCCCAAAAATTCACTCTCCCTGCTTCTCAGAAAACCCCTGACGAATACTTCAGAGAAATCAGCCGCGATGATGATTGGGTAAAAGCTTTGTTGTGCGCTGAAAAATTGCAAAATGATCGCACACTCTCTAATAAGTATGCTGCAAATGACAGCGCTACAAAAAAACCAAGAACAGACTGTCCTGACCTTTCCTAACCTTAAACCCTCAAATTCCTGAGTTCCAAATGCGGAGTGCTTACTATGTTCAAACACCAACAGCCACAAAGTAGTTTACATAAGTCTCAAGAAGCCGGCTACACGATTATCGAGTCATTGGTAGCGATGATTGTAGTGTCGGTGCTGATGATTGCGATCGCTCCTGTGATGGCTTTCTCAGTAGCAACTCGCGTCCAAGCCAAACGAATAGAAATGGCAACTCAAGCCGCCAAAACCTATATTGAGGCGCTCAGGTCTGAGGCGCTCAAACAAGGAGGCCCTATTCCGGGGTTTCCTGCTCCGTCCACAACCGGCAAAGAGTTAGAGAAAACCGCTGCTCCAGGCAACATCAACAATCTTTTCTGCATAGACAAAGATAGCGTTCCACTCTGTCAGGCTGACAGCAATGAAGACCTTGTAGTTCAGGGCTACTATTTTAACAACTTACCCGCTACAACAAATCCGGCAAAAACAGGCTACAGCTTAATTGTTCGTGTTTACAGGGCTAATTCTTTTGCTAGTGGCGTCGGAGCACTAAAAACTCAGAATGATTTACAAGCACAGCAAGGAACTACTACCGCAGGGCTGGGAAATCTCCGAGCGCCTTTGGTAGAAATGAGAACAGAAATAGGCGCTAGCGATCGACAAGGTGCTTACAACAGTTTGTGTACTCGCATCAATGGCCCCACAGGCTGTCAGTAATCCTCAAAGTCCCTGTTATTAACTTTAAAATCGCTCCCCCCATTTGGCAAAGGAAACAGTCAAAATGAAAACTTTACTCAGGTTGCTTCTCAAAAGTCAGCACCAGCGAAACCGCTCCGGCCCAGCTCAAACAGAAAAGGGCATGACTCTGGTCGAGCTATTAGTCGGAGCAATTATGGCGTTTTTAATCATTACGCCGATGCTGGGTTTTGTAGTAGATATGCTGAATACCGACAGGAGGGAACAAGTCAAGTCAAATACCGAGCAAGACATTCAGGCCGCCGTTGATTTCATCTCCCAAGATTTGAGTCAAGCTATTTATATTTACGATCAGGCAGGCATCACTGCTATTAACCCCACGACTCAACTTCCTCCTTCTCCTGCAAATACCACAGGTACTCCAATTCTAGTCTTCTGGAAACGACAGCTAATTAAAAATGCTGTTCCTATTAATTCGGCTGTTAGTACGAAAACACCAAGGGCTTGCCCAGCTAACGGTAGTGAGTGCAACGACACTTATGTACTATCATTAGTTGCCTACTACCAGATTAGAGATACTGCTCCTAACTCTACTTGGTGTCAGCCTTCAGGAGGCAATTGTCCTACCCGTATTGCTCGCTATGAAATTAGGGAGCCAGTTAGAAATCCCTACTCAATAGATGCCACACAACCTTATTACGATGCGGCCGATTTAAGTGATGGTCAAAAAGGCAGTGAGGCTTTTAATAAAGACTTTGACTTTAGTAAGCCCACAGTAAATGTGACGATGGGAGCCAATTTTCCCGCTCCTGAAGTATTGGTTAATTACATCCACCACAGTAGCACTAATGTTCCAATACCAACCGGATCTCAGTGTCAATATCTTCTTGCCGTAACACCTCCACCACCACCAGCAACATTCAATGCAAACGATTTACTAATAACAGACGCCTCAAGCCACAGCTTTTACGCTTGTGTTGATACATCTAAAAATATAGCCAGAGTTACGATCCGAGGAAACAGCCTCCGCCGCCTTCAAACCGATGCTGATTATGATGCCAATAAATCGGCATATTTCCCAACAGCAACTGTGCAAGTACAAGGTTTAGGTGGGTTAGGAAAATAACTGATTTCTGAAACACATTTCCGAATCGCGTCCCGTCGATAAACAATAGGATAATACCATGAAAACCCCACCAATATTATTAAAACTTTTGCATAACTCGGCTGCCAAGCCCAGCCCTAATTTCAACAAAACTGCATCCAGAAAAGATGATGGAGGCTTCACCCTTCTAGAAGTGCTGGTGATAGCGTTAATCATAGGTATATTAAGCTCGATCGCCGCTCCAAGCTGGGAGGTATTCATCAACAGACAAAGAGTTCGCACTGTGAACGATCGCGTTTTGCAATCATTACGACTTGCACAAAGCGAAGCAAGGCGAACTAAGCGCGATATCACTATTACATTTTCTGCCCCATCTGTCGATCCGCCAACAGTTACGTTTAACCCGCCAGTAGCCACAGGTGGTAGTACCCAGACGTTAAATGGTGGAGGTGAAATCAAACGGGGCACTATTGTACTTTCAACTAATGCAGCGACTCCTGTTGATACTGGTGTTCCTGTACATTCGATCGTTTTTGACTATCAGGGCAATGTAAAAAAATTGCCTCCCAGTACAAATCCTACAATTACCAACGCACGATTTGTGGTCACAGTTGCTCCATCTCGCGGTGGTGCTAAGCAGTGTGCGATCGTGGAAACTATCATAGGAGGAATGAGAACTGCTGAAGGAACACAATGTAACTAACTGAGCCTCCCTAATAGCTTTCAATAAATTGAATCTTAATCTCTAACAGCAATTCCGCATAAGTTCTGAATTGCTAAAAAACATTAACTTAAATTATTTTATATTTCAAATCTAATGAAAACCGTCAAAATAGGCCGCTAGAACTAAAACAAATAATCATCCAGCCAGGAAACCAACTATTAACTCAAAAACATAACCTGGCCGATGTTTGAAACCCTACTAATATCATTTCCGGTAACACCGGAATGATGTTGACGGTTGACGGTTGACAATGAACAGTCAACCGTCAACCGTCAACAGTGAACTCGAATTTACTATTCCGATGCTAACGAATTTGATATCATAACTGCTTAACTAACCAAGCGATCGCCCCTGCAACATCAGCAACTTTTTCAACATCCGCAATCGGCGGCCGCTGCACCATCACCACCGGAATTCCCAGTTCCCTAGCCGCAACAATTTTCGCATAAGTAGCACCGCCCCCGCTGTTTTTACTAACAATTGTATCAATCTGATATTCTAATAGTAATTGGCGCTCATCTTCCAAAGAAAAAGGCCCCCTTGCTAATAACAACTTACCATTAGGAATAGGAGTATTGAGTGCCGGAGGATCGATCGCCCGCATCAAAAACCAAATAGCATCCAAACCAGCAAAAGCAGCCAATTCCTGCCTACCAATAGTCAGAAACACCCGCTGAGACTCCCCTAATAAAGCTTTTGCAGCCTCCGAGTGGCCCGCAACTTCAATCCAGCGATCGCCCTCCACCCTCTCCCAAGCAGGACGCACCAGCATCAAATAAGGCACATTACACTCAGCAGCAGCAACAGCAGCATTAGCAGAAATCTGAGCCGCAAACGGATGAGTAGCATCAATTAACAAGTCGATCGGGCGATCGAGCAAAAACTGGGTCAGCCCAGCCGCCCCACCAAACCCCCCAATTCGCACCGTACCCATTTTTGGGGTAAAAGGCTGTTGAGTGCGTCCTGCCAGCGAAGAAACCACCTCTATATCATCAATTTGAGACGCTCTTACCGCCAGTTCAGCAGCATCCCCCGTCCCCCCCAAAATTAGCAACCGTTTTTTCACCAAATTATCCTTACCAACTACACAAACTGGCGGTTAAAACCGCAACTACACAACCAAAGTCCGCCTACGCGGACTAAAGAAAATCCAGGGTTTTAGAACCTGCGGAGGCAGGTTTTGTCTGTGTAGCTGCGACTTAAGTCGCCGTTTTTTCACCAAATTACCCTTAGCGACTACACAAACTGGCGGTTAAAACCGCAACTACACAACCAAAGTCCGCCTACGCGGACTAAAGAAAATCCAGGGTTTTAGAACCTGCGGAGGCAGGTTTTGTCTGTGTAGCTGCGACTTAAGTCGCCGTTTTTTCACCAAATTATCCTTACCGACTACACAAACTGGCGGTTAAAACCGCAACTACACAACCAAAGTCCGCCTACGCGGACTAAAGAAAATCCAGGGTTTTAGAACCTGCGGAGGCAGGTTTTGTCTGTGTAGCTGCGACTTAAGTCGCCGAGATTTTTCAAACATCTTCTAACCAACGCCCGCAATTTGGGTTAATAATATGCTTAGTAAAGCTTAAACTGCCAACAACAATGATTCGCTCATTTTTGACATTTTTTACAGTATTAATTGTAACCGGGTTAGTGTGGTTGGGAAATATCGCCCCCGTTGCCGCACAAGTACAACCAACAGATATCACCGATCCTCAACAGGAATTAGGAGAACTCATTCAAAAAGCTTTTGAAGCTACAAATGAAGGCAAATTTCCCGCCGCTGAAACTTTTTGGACTCAAATAATTGACAAATTTCCCTCAGAAGCCGCCGCTTGGAGCAACCGAGGCAACTCTAGAGTCAGCCAAAACAAACTACAAGCCGCTATTTCAGACTACGAAAGAGCGATCGAGCTAGCACCCGACGCCCCCGATCCCTACCTAAACCGCGGCACCGCCCTAGAAGGTTTAGGACGCTGGGAAGAGGCGATCGCCGACTACAATCATGTACTAGAATTAGACTCCCAAGATCCAGCCGCCTACAACAACCGAGGCAACGCCGAAGCAGGTTTAGGAAAATGGGAACAAGCAATAGCCGACTACAGCAAAGCCTTTGAATTAGCCCCCGAATACGCCTTTGCCCGCGCCAACCACGCCCTCGCACTTTATCAAAACGGGCAAACCAAAGAAGCAATTCGCAACATGAAAAACATCGTCCGCAGATACCCCCAATTTGCCGACATGAGAGCCGCCCTCAGCGCCTGTCTTTGGGAAACAGGAAATCGCGGCGAAGCTGAGAGCAATTGGGTAGCAGCCATCGGCCTCGACTCCCGCTACAAAGACCTCGATTGGGTTGCCAATACCCGCCGCTGGCCGCCACTTGCAGTCAGTGCATTAGACAAATTCTTGCACTTGAAATAATCTCACAACGCCAATAAAAAATTGCGAGCATCCCCATGATTGTGGGGTATTTTTCCTAACAGGGATGATCCAAAAAAGTGCCAAATGTCACCAGAAGCTATAGCAATCCTAAATCAGTTGTAAAAATATGTAGGGGTAGTGCCCCGTGCCTACCCCCCACGGATCGGGGCAACCACGGGGGGTTTGCCCCTACAAAAATTACACAATTTATTTAGAATCGCTATAGCAGAAAACAAACTATTGAAGAACAATTCAAACTCTTCTTGCAGGTTTCTTCTTTCCTCAATATTCATCCCTTAAATCAGTTTCCTCCGTTTAATTCTCTTATCAAAACTCGTATTCCACATCTCCAGCAACAATCCTATCTGTCACCAAGATTCTGTATAGTTCCAGTTCTTCCACAGTAACTTTTCCGTCTGCACAAATCGCTCTCTTAATGTCTTCCATTTCTTGCTTAGATATCTTGCCGTTAGCAACAGCTCGCTCGATTTGGGCTTGGAGCTTTTCTAGTTGCCGAGTTTCTTCCAGCGTAGGTTGTTTATCAGTCGATCGCGAAACTAACATAGTTGCATTCTCCTAGAGATTGACCTCTACTCTGTACTAAGCCGCCGCAGCAGATATTGTCAACTCAACGATGCAAAAATTGACAAATAAATGTAACAAAACTACATTTACTTGTCAAGAGGATAAGGTGCAAAATTATTTAACAAACTTACATTTGTTTGTCATTGGTTATTGATTATTAGTTAACTGACAACTGACAACTGACAACTAACAACTGACAACTGACAACTGACAACTAACAACTGACAACTGACAACTAACAACTGACAACTAACAACTAACAACTGACTAATTCCCAAATCCGCGCAGCCGTCAACTCCTCAACATTCCTAAAAACCGCTGCAGCACCCGCATTTTCCAGCCCCGCAGCATAAGCCTCGCAGCGCCCAGCATCATCCAAAACATGAGGCGGCAAAATACCAGCCCCCAGCCAAACGCGATTTGGTTGCACTTCCCGCGCCTTCACAACCGTGTAAATATCCGCAACAGTATCTCCCGCGTAAATCACCGGCAAATTTTTTTCTAAACCGTGCAGAGTTTCCAACTGTTCAATTGCCGCGAAAAGTCCAGCCGGATCGGGTTTTCCCGGTGCATCTTCCATCGCCACCAACACCGGGGAATTTAAACTCAGTTTCCCTGACAAAACATAAGCAGCTTCATCCCGCATCGCCCCGCTAAAAAAGCCCCAAACAATCCCCCCAACAGTTAAATTTTCCAGGTAAGCCGGACTTAACAACAGCGGTTCGGTACAAATGTAACCAGTCCAATTTTCCTCGTCAGGCCCGCGATAGCGACTTTGGAAGAAAGCCACTAATTCCTCATAGTTGAGAGCGAGTTCGTTTCTCGATCGTCCAATCCCCTCAAAATAACGGCAAACTAACTCGAAAGACGCCTGCCAGTCATTATTCCACACTCCCTCAGACTTCAGAGAGTCGATATCGAGAGAATTCGGGCGAAAAGCACCCGCCGTGAAATGTTCCACCGCATCCGCGATCGCCCGCCGATAAGAACCGGACACATCCCGCACCACACCGTCAATGTCGAAGACTAAAATAACTCTGTTCACAGCTTAACCATCCTTGTACCTAGGGCGCGTGAGAACCCAAATTTTATCTGTTCCCAGCCCCTGAGTGGCGCTAAAACCAGCCGCGCCACAAAACTTTTCATGGCCGATGACCAATTATCGAACAGAGTGTGCTACGCTTAGCGATTGTAGAAATTTTTAACAAGTTCGATCGGAACCCTGGAGGTTTGCTTGTCCAAGTTCATCTTAAAAGTTCTCTGGCTAGAAGAGAATGTTGCCCTCGCCGTTGACCAAGTTGTCGGCAAAGGAACTAGCCCGCTGACATCCTACTTTTTCTGGCCTCGCAAAGATGCGTGGGAAGACCTCAAAAACGAACTCGAAGCCAAACACTGGATTGCTGACAACGATCGCGTCGAAATCCTCAACCAAGCCACAGAAGTAATCAACTACTGGCAAGAGGAAGGCAGACGGCGCCCGATGACTGAAGCTCAGTCAAGGTTCCCCCAAGTGACTTTTACCGGCAGCAACTAAGCCCAGCTTTTAGTTGCTACCCATATACATTGCCTGTTATGGCTGACGAGGGGAAGGAGAGAGGGGAGAAGGCGAGAAGATTTGACGCTTTTTCCGCCTCGACGTGAAAGATAAAATTTGAATTCGCTACAGATTCTATTGATACTAACTCCGATTTTCAGACCTAATCGGGTTTTGGGCTTGGTCGATTTGAGATTAGAAATTGGAAATTTATGCAAAATAAAGTTCTAAAATCGCCTTCTCTAAAATCTTAAAAATACTAAGCAACAAAACCAAAGAAATCTAAAATCGGCTTTTTTATACTTTTAAATTGTACAGTCAGCTCTCAAAGGACTTCCCTATGACTAATGACTAATGACTAATGACTAATGACTAATAACTAATAACTAATGACTTCTTCGCGGAATTTATGGGCGCCGAAAGTACAATCAACCAGACCGAACAGCTACCGCTGGTAGTAAATCCCGACATTCTCCAGCAAGCTATCCTCTACAAAATTAATACCCGCGTAAACGCTCGCGGAGAATTAATTTTCCCCTGCGTACCGGGAATGCTAAGCCACTATCTCAAGGCAATAGAAAATCTATTTAGCACTCTCGACAGACCCCTGCCCGAAGACCGCAGAGACGAACTCAGCAAGCTTTTAGCCACCAAGTTAGAACAAGGCTACCGCACCTCCACAGCATCGATGCTGATCCTGCAATACGAATCAGTGCAGCCGCCGCAAACCGGTTTAGCCTGCAAAGTGATTGTTACTACCTCAACAGTTGGAGAACAATACAAAAGCTGGGTAGACACCAGAGAACCTCCGCTTTTCGGTTCTCATCCAGACGCAAAATTGATGGCAACGGCTGCTAAATTGGGCACACCCGATCGAGTGCGGATTTTGGACGTGGGGGCTGGTACCGGCCGCAATACCTTGCCGCTGGCGAGATTGGGCTATTCTGTAGATGCGATCGAACTAACTCCGGCTTTTGCAGAACAATTGAAAGCTGCTGTAACAGCCGAAAACCTTCCCGTCACAGTGACTGAAGGCGATGTGCTCGACCCCTTAATGCGGATGAAACCTGCCCGCTACCAGTTGGCTGTTGCCGCCGAAGTCATCTCACATTTTCGAGACAGCGATCAAGTACGGCTTTTCCTCGCTAAAATGTGCGATTCCCTGTCTCCCGGAGGTCTGTTGCTGTTCAGCACGTTTTTAACAGTCGGCGACTACCAGCCCGATGCCCTCGTGCGACAAGTTGCCCAACTCTCCTGGTCTACTTTATTTACACCCCAAGAACTCGCCACCGCAATGGAAGGATTGCCCTTAGTCCCAATATCCAACGAATTGGTGTTTGAGTACGAACGCCACCACCTGCCGGAAGAAGCTTGGCCACCGACGCCCTGGTTTCCCAGTTGGGCGACCGGTCGAGATGTCTTCCCGATGGCAAACGGACGCCCGCCAATGGAATTGCGCTGGATTTTGTGTCGCCGAAGTTAAAAAAATCTGTCATTTATAAACGGACACAGCAATCACACCCGTTGACAGGCGGTAACTGTTTCCTCATATATTTTTATTTCAACAGCTTAAAGCCAACTCGCTGTTAATATTGTGCATCCTGCACATAAAAATTTACAAAAATATATATTAAAATGTAAACAGAGCGAAGTTCGATCGCCCCTGGGAGACAAACCCAGTGCCTGATTAGATTTAACGCTTGCCAACCTTTTATTTCTTGCGAAAAATTGGGTTGCTAAGGGGTATCGGGCTTGAATAAAATTCGATCGTCATCTCGATGGGTGCAACTAGAGTTAAGATGAATTCAACAAACCTATTCCTCCCGATAGATGACTTTTTACGGAATAGGATTAGCCAATAGATTAGCTCGCTAGTCAGCGATGCTGCTGAGAAACAAATATGCTTTTAACACATCCACTACAAGCGTTTGGAGCAATCTTCGGGCACCAACCTTCCACAAATAGATCATCCATCGACCAAAAAACCAGTAAAAATTATTGGGAGGGGAATATTGAGCCCGCTGTAAACGACCAACTTGACTGGTATATCCAAATGGAAATGCTAATGAGTAACGCTAAATCTTCCTGCACCAATGAAGAGATTACTGCTTGGCTGCGCGGATTGCTGACAATTGCTTGGGCAGACGGCAACTTTGACGAATACGAGCAAAAAATGATTGCGAATCTAACTCAGGATGAACTACATCCGGTATCTTTTGAGGCGGGTTTTGAACCCATTACCGCAGAGGAATTAGTCGCTGTGTTAGGGAAAGACACCGCCAAAGGCGAGGATTTTTTGAGGACAGCAGTCATGGTAGCTTTGGCAGACGGTACATACTCGCTCAGCGAAGACGAGGTAATCTCTAAGTTTTGCACAGCTTTGGGGCACAATGTAGAGGCGATCGAAGCTCTGCGACACACCATCGAAGAGAGCAAGTGCGATGATCCGCAGGGGCCCAGCAGCCAAATCGTCTTTGATGCGAATGTCGCCCCCGTCGCCGGAACACCCCTTTCATCTCGGCTACCTAAACCTCACCACAAAGATGTCCTGCAACCCGTCAAAGACTGGCTTGACGGCTGGGAAATTCACGACCCCAAAGTGGCACACTTTGTCTGTAAAATTATTCCGCCCCAGTGTCCGTTTGAGCGAGATGTCGTGTTATTTGGTCGCAAAATCGTCCACATTCCGGCGATGTGCCAGATTAACCCGCTTTACGAACAGTTAGTCGGGATGCGCTTTCGAGCTCTCTGCTATTTGGCAGATGAATGTAAGGAAGATGTATCGTCCTATTGTTAGTAGTCAGTAGGCAGTTGTCAGTGGGCAGTTGTCAGTTGTCAGTTGTCAGTTGTCAGTTGTCAGTTGTCAGTGGGCAGTTGTTAGTTGTCAGTAGTTAGTTGTCAGTAGTTAGTTGTCAGTAGTTAGTTGTCCTTCTTGTGAAATATTGGATTAATGAGTGTAACTATTAACCAATGACTACTAATTAGTCCAAAATGCAAAAACCGGGTTTTTCTAGGACAAAACATCGTTACACCCATCCCCGCCAGTAGAAAAAACCAGTAGAAAAACCCGGTTTTTTCAGTTTTTGTCGGTAAGTCTTGCTAAGATAAAATCTGCTTTGATAATACTACTTCATTGACACTCTCCGGCGTGAACGCACGGAGATTCTTTAATCTACGAACCGACTTGCTGAGACAGGATTTCTCCAGTCAAAGTAGAGGTCAACTCTCCTAAAGCGTTGTTTGGCTCAAGACCAAAGGTTCCGGTATGCCCTACCGTACCCAATCCTCGACTAAGGATGTTTCTAGCGGCGTTTTCATCGCGATCTAAAACACAACCGCACTTACAAACGTGCGTTCTTGTAGATAGCGATTTCTTTACAATTGCACCGCAGCTAGAGCATTCTTGGCTGGTATATTGCGGATTTACCGCTACCGTGATTTTCTCAAACACTTTTCCGAAGTATTCAAGCCAAACACGGAATTGATACCAAGAAGCATCGTTAATAGACTTAGCTAAGCAATGATTTTTCACCATGTTTTTGAGCCTCAAATCTTCGTAGACGACTACATCGTTTGATGAGATTACGCACCTTGCAAGTTTTATTGCATGGTCTTTGCGCTGTCTACTTATTTTGAGGTGGCGTTTGCCTAGAATCTGCCTAGCTTTGCCCCTGTTGTTTGAACCTTTAACTTTTCTGGATACGCGACGCTGGGATCGTTTGAGAACTTTCTCACCTTTTCTTAGAAACCTCGGATTTTCCACCGTAGTTCCGTTCGAGTCGGTGTAATATTCCTTCAATCCCACATCTAATCCAATCGTAGTACCATTCGGTTCTGTGTTTTCCTTTCTATCGACATCCACACAGAATTGGACGTATACGCCATCAGCACGTTTTACCAATCTCACCCTTTTTATTTGACTGATTTGGTAGAAGTGCAAGTCGCGTGTGCCTTTTAGCTTTAATCGCCCAATCCCTTTCTTGTCGGTAAAATTGATGGATTTGCGATCGTCGGCTAACTTCCAACCCGTCGTTTTGTATTCGACAGAACGACAATCTCTCACGAACTGCGGATATCCTTTTTTGCCCGGTACATTCTTCTTGCAGTTGTCGTAGAATCGGGAGATCGCAGACCATGCTCGTTCTGCACTCGATTGTCTTGCTTGAGAATTGAGTTCGTCGGCAAACGGAAAGTCGCGAGCCAGCACAGCGCAGTATTTATTTAAGTCGTACCGACCCACTTTTTTGTTGTCCATCCAATACCGCAAACAGCTATTGCGGACAAATTGGGCGGTACGAATTGCTTCGTCTACTGCGTTGTACTGATTCTTTTTTCCGTAAGCTTTGAACTCAAAAACTAGCATGGCTTTACCTCCTGTTCTTATGTTATACCGTCTGACATAAAATCCTTAGCAAGTTAATGAAAGTTTACAATGATGAAGCAGGAAGCTGACTGGGAGACTAAAGTCTCCCGCGAGCTTTCATCCCTGGACTGAAGTCACAGGGTTTTTAGCTTGTTTTCTATAAAAGTCTTGGTACTATCCTCAAGCTTATACAAATTATTAAAAATCGCCGATTTAGGAGCCGGAAACGGCAATGCCGTTTCCCTACAAATGCTCGCGTACAATCTCTCGCTCTGAACTACTTTTAAACATTGGTATAATTATAATTATCGGGCAACTGTAAGTCGCGACTAAACTTGGCTGTCGTCTGCCAACCCGGACTAAAGAAAAAGAGAAATATGGTACTTGGATCTGGTATCATAATAACTACTGACCAATGACAATTGACAATTGACAACTGACAACTGACAACTGACAATTGACAACTGACAATTGACAACTGACTAAATTATGCAATTTATCGATCGAGCAGATATTCAAGTCGCAGCCGGCAAAGGCGGCGACGGTATGGTAGCTTTTCGCAGAGAAAAGTATGTACCGGCGGGCGGGCCGAGTGGCGGCACCGGCGGGCGGGGCGGTTCTGTGTTTATGGTGGCGGTGGAAAGCCTGCAAACGCTGCTGGATTTTCAGTACAACCGGATTTTTAAAGCCGAAGACGGGAAGCGGGGCGCGCCGAAGAATATGACTGGGGCTTCCGGGGACGATCGCACGATCGAAGTTCCCTGCGGTACAGTGGTTTACGACGCGGAAACTCAGGCAATCTTAGCAGATTTAGTAACGCCCGGACAGACTTTTTGCGTAGCCAAAGGCGGCAAAGGCGGTTTGGGGAATAAGTGTTTTCTGACTAATTCTAACCGCGCTCCAGATTATGCGATGCCGGGAAAAGAAGGAGAACACAAATTTTTGCGTTTGGAATTGAAGCTATTAGCTGAAGTCGGAATTCTGGGGATGCCGAATGCTGGCAAATCCACCTTAATTTCTGCTTTGTCTGCCGCCCGCCCCAAGATAGCAGATTATCCGTTTACAACTTTAGTCCCGAATTTGGGCGTAGTCAGAAAACCGACCGGCGACGGTACTGTTTTTGCAGATATTCCGGGATTAATTGAGGGGGCTCACGAAGGCGCTGGTTTGGGTTACGAGTTTTTGCGGCACATCGAACGAACTCGGTTGCTGCTGCATTTGATCGATATTACGGATGAAGATCCGATCGCCAATTACGTCACAATTCAGGAAGAATTAAAGGCTTACAGGCGTGGTTTAGCCGATAAACCGCAGATTTTGGCTTTTAATAAGGTAGATGCGATCGACCTCGAAAGCGAAGAAATCGGTAATTTAATCAGCCGAATTAAAGAAATTAGCGGCGCTCCTGTTTTGTTGATTTCTGCCGTTAGTAGAGTTGGATTGGATGAATTAATGCAGCAAGTTTGGCAGAAACTCGACGAGATGAACGAAAAAGAGGCGGCCCAACTGTTAGCAGTCGCGAGTGTTTAATCGCTTTCTGGTTCCTGGAATTTCCGTGAATGGGTAGGTGTTTTTTTGAGGGGGTCAAATCTTTCGGCTGTATGGCTTGTGCGGCAAGGGTTTGAGCCTCTATGCTGAAAAAAACGGTTCACGGAAACGCTGAAATTATTGCTGTGTATAGCTTTGATGGTTGTTGAAAATTTTGTCTCTTGACAGGGCGGTGGCTGAAATGATATTTTGTAGATGCTTAACGGAACTGTACCTTGAAAACTAAATACTGTAATGCTTCTGGAGCGATCGGCCGGAATCAACCTAAACCCCTATCAGGGATTGAAACAGCAGACGGCACAGAATACCAGCGAGCCACGGCGCGGGAACGCCGGAATCAACCTAAACCCCTATCAGGGATTGAAACATTACTACTGGTACTGCATGGATTAGAGGCGGGCCGGAATCAACCTAAACCCCTATCAGGGATTGAAACGCATTGACGCAAAGTTTCCCTGCCCTAATTGTGTCGCGCCGGAATCAACCTAAACCCCTATCAGGGATTGAAACGAACTTTCCGAGCGAATTCTAGTTGACCAGCATGCCGGAATCAACCTAAACCCCTATCAGGGATTGAAACCCACAAACTTATCCTCTTCCTTGGCGTGAGGATTAGCCGGAATCAACCTAAACCCCTATCAGGGATTGAAACAAATTCAAACAAATCAAGGTAACTATTAAATTTGCCGGAATCAACCTAAACCCCTATCAGGGATTGAAACGTCGGTAGTCCACCTACGTGACAGGCGAACAATATGCCGGAATCAACCTAAACCCCTATCAGGGATTGAAACATCAACAACCCAACAGTGGCAGGCAAAGACATTCAAGCCGGAATCAACCTAAACCCCTATCAGGGATTGAAACACAGAAGTGCAATCTCGTGGCATTGAACCTGCTACAGCCGGAATCAACCTAAACCCCTATCAGGGATTGAAACTTCGCCACACGCCAACAACACCGACGCACTGATCAAAGCCGGAATCAACCTAAACCCCTATCAGGGATTGAAACCGGGCCGCTTTAGATAGTACCAGTGCCAGCAATCTGGCCACCACGCCGGAATCAACCTAAACCCCTATCAGGGATTGAAACTCGGCGATCATGGCACCCGCGATCGCTTTCTTCCGCCGGAATCAACCTAAACCCCTATCAGGGATTGAAACAGCGAATCTCTGGCCCCTTGTCCAATATTTTCTGGAGCCGAAATCCACCTAAACCCCTATCAGGGATTGAAACTTAGCCTACCAGCTTATACTTTGGGGTAGTAGGCCGAAATCAACCTAAACCCCTATCAGGGATTGAAACAGCCCTTGAAATGTGTGCTGATGAGCAAAAGCCATGCCGAAATCAACCTAAACCCCTATCAGGGATTGAAACAGGAATGGAAGCGCCATCGCATTCAATTAGTCCATGCCGAAATCAACCTAAACCCCTATCAGGGATTGAAACGTATCCGCTATGTGAATGAGATGATTCTTTTATTTTTTGCCGGAATCAACCTAAACCCCTATCAGGGATTGAAACGCCCAAGGATTCGACAAATCGGCGACAACATTGCAGCCGGAATCAACCTAAACCCCTATCAGGGATTGAAACATCGAAAACGTCGCAGGATTGCTCAACTGCCCTTATTCTCCCGGCCGAAATCAACCTAAACCCCTATCAGGGATTGAAACCCGGTTGTAACCGTTCAAAAAACATCCCCAAATATCCTTGCCGACATCAACCTAAACCCCTATCAGGGATTGAAACTTTCGGAAGTATTCAGGAAGTCCTGAACGCATCAACACCAAGAAACCGGGTTTTTTACGGTTTCTGGGGCTGTAACAAAGTATTTCTTGAAAAACCCGGTTTCTGAGCACCGATGAGTAAGTCGCAAGTATCGTTAAATTCCGTTTGAGTCACGAATTGGCCCGTTGTAATCAACTCTGATTCGGCCATCTTGGGAAACCGTAACAACCGTTTCTACAGTATAGACAGACGAACCCGGCTTGGAACCCTTAAAAGTAAAAGTCCAAGTTCCATCGCCATTGTCTACAAAAGGCGATTCCTTAGAAGTACCGTGCATAGAAGCTTCAGCTCGATAGTTGCCTAAACCCCCATTAGCCCTTTCTGCTGCTTGACGGGCTAAGTTTTTTGCCCGATTGAGTTCGATATTATTGTTAATCACTGTCACGCCGTCGGTCTCATATTCAGGAGCAGGATTAGCATTACTCAAGGTGGGGGAGATTCCAACGGCTAAAGTTGAGAGCGCTACCAGACAAGCAAGGCGGATGCTTAGTTTCATAATACAAACTGATTTATAGTTTGATAAACTCTACGAGACTTGTCCGAAAAAACCCGGTTGAATTTTCAATCTTTAATTTTCACTTTTGAATCTGCGGGCGTTTCCCCACCGTACAAATAGCGGTAACTCATCCGAGAAATATCCCGAATTAATGTTTGAGCAGGCTTTTCGGTTTCTGGCGAATGCTTCACCATCACCGCCACCAAATAACGCTTACCGTTCGGCAAATCCACCATCCCCGCATCCGCAAGCATTGTGTCAATGTTGCCGGTTTTGTGAGCAATAACTGAACCTTCGCCTAAACCTTTCGGCAGTAAAGAATCATTTCTAGTTTGGCGCATGATTTGCAAAATGCGATCGCGCGATTTCACCGATACCACATTACCCCGATCGATCTGGGCTATGATATTAATCAAATCCTTCGGACTGGTAGTATTAGTTCCCTCCAAATCTGGCAAATTATTACGCAGAACCGTGGTACTCAAACCCCAATTGGCAAACTGCTGATTTAAAACCTCAGCACCTCCCAACAACTCAATCATCATATTTGTCGCCGTATTGTCGCTGACAACAATCATCTTTTGGGCAACTTCCAAAGCCGAATACTTCTTACCCGGAGAGTCGTCTTGCATATCCCCAGAACCGCCTACAATGTGTTCCGACTTCAGGGTCAGCATCTGATCTAACTGCACTTTGCCTTCATCTACTGCTTGGAAAAAAGCTACTAAAATTGGCACTTTAATCGTGCTAGCTGAAGCAACAGCAGTATCCCCATTAAAATTTAGGTAGCTTCCAGTATCTAAATCGACTAGAAATATTCCGGCTGTCAAACTAGGATTTTCTGTTGCTAAAACCTGAACTTGCGTTTTCAAAGCTCCTAATTCTTGATTCAGTTGCAGCACTTCTGGGGCTGCAGGTGCCGCAGATGCGCTATCGGCTGGGTTGTTCTGCCCTGCGGTGGTTTGTTCTTCTGCCGCTACAGTGGATGCTCGACTCACAGCATTTACCACCGACAGCAGCGTACCGCAAATCACCGCTATCCCAACTCCCAAAATCAGCAAGCGAGTAGCATACACCAACGGCGGCACGCTCGCAGATGCTGGTCGTTTACCCTGCCTCTGGCTCGCTTGTGGGCGCGGTTTAGGCACGGGGGGTTTTTTGGCATCTGGGGGGATTACGGTGTCTGGAATGCGAACTGGGGGTGAACTGGGACGACTTCCACGGGTGGTAGGGGGAGTGGCTATTGGGCTCTGGCTGTTGGGATTGCTGGCGATCGAACTCACATTTTCCCGCTCCAGAGTCGGGTCTGGAAACTCGAACATATCGACAGCAGCGAGGCCTTTTTTGCGGGGTTGGCGAGTCTTCGACTGCGGAGTTTTGCTGGTTCTGGGTTTTCTGGGGTTAATTGCCGATCGAGGATCGGATAAAAAGTCTTGTGTAGTAAATTCTTCCGAAGATGTGGGAGAATTAGCTCCAATTCTGCTGCCGCGGCTTTGTTGCGGTGGCAAAGTCGCAGGTTCGGGCGATCGAATTTCTGAATTGCCGTTTTGCGGTTGCGGAGGGCGGCGGCGGCCGGAGTTGCCAGACTGACTTGCTTTGCCGGACTTAGGCTGCTTTGAGCCGGAGTTGGGAGAGGATATCGAGGATATCACCGATAATATCGATCCTTTGGGAAACCGCTCTGCCACGTCTTACTCCTTCATCACTAATGTAAAGTTCAAGTTTAAGATTTTTCAGCTTGCCAGCCAATCAATTTTAGATTTTAGATTTTAGATTTTAGATTTGCCCCAGACGCTGCATGGTATCAGCAACCGGGTTTATTGCTCGCAAATTATCGCAAAGCTTAGGTTTTTAGTCAAGAAACACTGTTATGAAGGTGACAAGTGGGTGCAGAAAAGTTCTCTTTGAAAAAAATACTCGATCTCACATCCCCAATTATCAGCATTTCTGCTAGCTATCCGTTGGATTTTCCGGTAACGCCCTATCCAGAGTATCAGAATTTGTCTCTCGTGGGTAACTTTTGATTGCCCATTCTGTTTGGCGGAGGACGCCCCGCAGCATGGCGACTTCATCCACTGTCGGATAAGCCCTGTTGTACAAACGCCGAAATTTTTCCATCCGACTTGCTGCTGTGTGCGGCTGCAAATATCCTATTTTGAGTAACAGCGTTTCTAGTTGCTGGTAATATCCCTCTAAATTTTCCAAGGGAGCCGATTCCTTCTGGCCACTGACAACTGACAACTGACAACTGACAACTGACTTGTATAGTTCGTAGCAGCAGATAGCGACGGCTTGGGCGAGATTTAGGGAAGTGTAGGCATCGCTGCTGGGAATGCGGATCAGGCGTTGAGCGCGGTTTAATTCGGCATTGGTTAAGCCGCAGTCTTCTCGGCCGAAAATTAGGGCGCTGGGGGCTTCTAGGAGCCAAGGCAAGGCATCTGCGGGTTCTTCTAGTTGTGTTGGCAACGATCGACAATCATCCCCTGTAGTTGCGATCGCTCTGACACACCCAACCAAAGCAGCGGGCAAACTCTCGACTACTTTAGCCGTTTCCAATATGTCGGCGGCGCGAACAGCCATCAGTCGGGCTTCTTCCCCTAAATAATCGCATTGAGGATTTACCAAAACTAATTGGTGCAAACCCATATTTTTCATGACGCGGGCAACAGAACCGACATTCAATGGGCCAGCAGGTTCGACTAAGACTATTCGGATGTTGGCGTCGGCCGTTTCGAGCATTTTTATTTGGGAAGAAGGAAGAAGGAAGAAGGAAGAAGGAAGAAGGAAGAAGGAAGAAGGAAGAAGGAAGAAGGAAGAAGGAAGAAGGAAGAGGCAATAATAGCAAGGGTTTCAGCAATCAAGAATGTCAGTTCCACAAGCAAATTATTTCCTTAGCAACAGACTTTCGGGCCTGTTCGACAACAAATTAAACTATGAGTGGAACAGGTCCGAAAGCCTGTTCCTGAAAATGGTACAAGATGTGAGTTAGTAATCTACTGTTCAAATTAGCATGGCCAAGCAGCGATCGAAATCTGATTTACCGACAAAAATGTGCCCGGTGTGCGATCGACCTTTTACTTGGCGCAAAAAATGGGCGGACTGCTGGGATGAGGTCAAATACTGCTCCGAACGCTGTCGTCGCCGCCGTTCGGCGGCTCAAGATTAAGAATTTAGGGGAAGTTGCTCGATCGAAGCTAAGATTGCAAAGGAAAAATTTTACTTACTTTATTAGGTTATAAATTATGGCATCGCAACAAGTGCAACCAAAGCTAGTTATTCACGGCGGTGCGGGCAGTTCTCTACACAGTAAAGGCGGAATTGAGGCGGTGCGGAAATCGCTTTACGATGTTTTGGAGGAAGTTTATCCGCTGCTGAAAGACGGTGCAAGTGCCGTAGATGCAGTGGTGCGGGGCTGCCAATTGCTGGAAGATGACCCGCGATTCAATGCCGGTACTGGTTCTGTGGTGCAGTCGGACGGTCAAATTCGGATGAGTGCTTCGCTGATGGACGGTTTGATGCAGCGTTTCAGCGGGGCGATTAATGTTTCTCGCGTTCAAAATCCGATCGAACTTGCTAAATTTTTGCAGGCTTCGGACGATCGGGTTCTCTCTGATTTTGGTTCGGCGGAATTGCTGCGAGAACTTCACTTGCCGATTTACGATCCGATGACGGATTTGCGCTTGCACGAGTGGATGCAGGAACGCCAAGGCAATTTTAGCAAAGCAATGGCGGACGTGGTGGCAGAACCGGCCGGTGTTGGGACGATCGGAGTCGTAGCTTTGGATGTTCACGGACGCTTGGCTGCTGGGACTTCCACTGGCGGCAAGGGTTTTGAGCGGATTGGGCGGGTTAGCGACTCGGCGATGCCGGCGGGTAATTACGCGGCCCAAAGTGCGGCGGTAAGCTGTACGGGGATTGGCGAACACATTATGGACGAGTGTTTGGCCGCGCGAATTGTGATTCGGGTAACGGACGGTTTGAGTTTAAAAGCTGCTTTTGAGCGTTCTTTTGCTGAAGCTGACGAACGTCAACGGGATTTTGGCGCAATTGGAATTGATGCTAGCGGGGCGATCGCTTTCGGCAAAACTAGCGAGGTGATTTTGGGTGCTTTTCACAATGGTATGCAAATGGGCGATACTTTGGAAATGAGCAAGGGAACGCTGATTTTTATTGCTTAAAAGGGATCTCGAAATTGTCAGTATGTGGTTCAGATACCCGACTTTTTGAACAAGTCGGGTATCTCGATCGGCGTTAGTTTGATATCAAATCCGACAGTCATCAGTCATTAGTCATTAGTCATCAGTCATTAGTCATTAGTCATTAGTCATTAGTCATCAGTCATTAGTCATCAGTCATCAGTCATTAGTCATTAGTCATCAGTCATTAGTCAACAGTCATCAGTCAACAGTCAACAGTCAACAAGCACGGACGGTGCAGTTAGAGAGTCGATGGCAGAGTGTCCCCTACCATCTCTCCTACAATTAGAGTCGATGCCTGTGTTACCACAGGAC
>NZ_JAUBTK010000034.1:70245-71818 GCF_036702455.1 Microcoleus sp. D2_18a_D3 | reverse complement strand
TTAGGGCGACCAGACATTTTTATTGGCTCCTTTACTTCTTACATAAGTCTATCACATCTTTAAAAAAATGGTATTAGTTGGGATTGTTTTCTGAAGATAATGAGATTTAATTTTTCACCGCAGGTGAACAAAAATTAACGCAGATAAACTGCCCACCAAATCGGCGTTTATCTGCGTTAATCTGCGGTTTCAAACCTCTTATCTTCCTAGATAAAAGTGAAATCAAATTCCGAAAGAGAAGAAACCCCAGTTACACCATTTAACTTCGCCAAAATGCGAGAATCGCTGCCGGTGAGGTTATTGCCATTGCCGTCATAAATGATGTAAGTATTGCCGCCGGAATCGTAGGCAAACAAGAAAGCACTTCCTCCCAGAATATTTGCAGAAACAGTTGTCTGCACATTCAGCAGAACTTGACTGCCATTGCTGAGATTGGCAAATCCGGGGGCAAAATTAAACTGATCGGCGATCGGCACACCGAGGCCGTTAAAGTCGGTAATCACATCGTATCCGCCCGCTGCGATCGCAGCCTCGATCGCCGCCGAAGAAGCCGCATCAAAGCCAGGCCCACCTTGTGCAGGGCTGGTATAGCGGAATTGATTGCCGCCGCCGCCCCCCGTCATGGTATCTGCGCCGAGGCCCCCTAGGAGCACGTCGTTATCCACACCGCCGTTAATCGTATCGTTGCCGCCTTGACCATCAATAGTATCGCTGCCCGCCAAACCGTCCAAATTGTCCGGCAAAGAACCCCCAACTAAATTGTTAGGCCCGCTATCAGCCGGCAAGATTTGAACGGTGACAGTACCTACGCCCGGAATCGTCCCGAATCCGTCGCTGACGCTGTAGGTGAAAGCAGTTGTACCCGCTACGTTGCCGGGGATGAATTGCACTTGAGAGACAAGATTTACAGCTATCCCCAGTTGCGGTGTGCTGACATTGATAATGCTGAGCGTCCCTTTTTGGGGGCTGGAATCGTTCGCCAGTACGTCGATAAAAGTGGGCAGCAAATTATTCGTATTGGTAAATACGATGCCGTCCTCGACAGCAATCGGCGGCAGGAGAGTGGGAACAGTTACGGAGGTATCGAAAGAATTGATGTTAATTGCGACTGACGCTGCTGCCGTGCCGCCTTGGTCGTCAGCTACGCTGTAGCTGAAAGAACCGGCTTGCCCGATCGCGTTTGTTCCAGGTTGGAATTTCAGCCCGAGTAAATCCTGAACGGTTAACTTTTGGTTCACGGTGACGGGGTTTGTACCCGTAATTACCTGACCAAAAGTAGGATTGGGAAGTCCGACTACCGCGATCGACAGCGGCTGGCCCTCCGGGTCGCTGGGCGCCGAAATGCTCAGAGACAGAGGCAAATTTTGCAAACCAGTCACCGTTTTGCCAGCTTCCACGATCGGCGGCTGGTTAGGAGTAGGAGATGTAAAACTCGGCGGACTCGGCCCGCCGCCTAAAGGCGGAGGGGGCGCCGCAGTTGGAGTCGGGACGATCGAAGGACTCGGACTCGGAGTTGTCCCGCCCGCAGTCTGACTCGGACTCGTACCCGGAACCTGTATCGGCAATGCCCCCG
>NZ_JAUBTK010000034.1:68903-70145 GCF_036702455.1 Microcoleus sp. D2_18a_D3 | reverse complement strand
TTGTTGTCCCGCTGTTATTGGTTGTTGTCCCGCTGTTATTGGTTGTTGTCCCGCTGTTATTGGTTGTTGTCCCGCTGTTATTGGTTGTTGTCCCGCTGCTATTGGTTGTTGTCCCGCTGTTATTGGTTGTTGTCCCGCTGCTATTGGTTGTTGTCCCGCTTGTAGAAGGAGTTGTCCCGCTTGTAGAAGGAGTTGTTGTCCCCTCAATGGTGAAGGGATTGTCGTTTACGCGCGGTATTTGAGCTGTAGTGAACCGAGATTCATCTAGCGAGTTCGATCGAACATCAATCAACACCGCCAAAAATTCCCCAGTTCGCCTGTCCCTAATAATCGTGTTGCTAGAATTCGAGCCTTGGCCCTGGAAAATTTCTAACTCTGTAAAGTTCAAACCTCCAGCCAGACCGATCAAATCTCCCGGATTAAAATCTCTAATTACATCAGCATCGCCGATTTCGCGGCCCCCAGTAGTGAGAAACCCGTTGCTACCAGCCGACGTGCCCACCCTACCGAGAACAAAGATATCCGATCCCTCGCCTCCTGTCAGAGTATCCGATCCGCGATCGCCCGAAAGAATATCATCCCCAGCATCTCCAGACAAAGAATCATTCTCGTCGCCCCCGAAGAGCAGGTCATCACCCTCGCCGCCGTCACCAGTATCGTTACCCACACCGCCGGTGATGACATCCCCGCCCTCCTGGCCCAACAAAATATCATTGCCCCGAGCGCCGATCAGGCAGTCATTACCCGTGTCGCCAAAAACACTGTCACTGCCCTTGTCGCCCAAAATCAGGTCGTCCTCCCCACCACCGCGCAGACAGTCATTGCCTTTACCGCCGTACAGCGAGTCGTTGCCTTCAGCACCCAAGACAATATCGTTGCCCTGGTCGCCAAAAGCTACGTCACCGCCCTCGTCGCCAGAAACCAAGTCATCGCCTTTGCCACCCCGCGCCGTGTCATTGCCGCGCCCGCCCTCAACAATATCTTTACCAGCGCCACCGTTGAGAGAATCGTTACCGTCTTCGCCCCTGACTACATCGTCCCCGTCCCGACTCAGAAGCGTGTCGTCGCCGGCACGCCCGGAAATGGTGTCATTGAACAAGCTGCCGATTAAATAGTTACTGCCGTCATTTGCGACAACTAAGCCATCGACAAAAAGTGGCTCTGGGGGAGGCGTGGGAACTGTCAGAGGTGGCCGCGGCACCGGGGTGATCGAAATGTCCGGGCCCGTCCCCATCATCATCG
>NZ_JAUBTK010000034.1:52626-68803 GCF_036702455.1 Microcoleus sp. D2_18a_D3 | reverse complement strand
GAGAAGTCCCCGTCATCATCGGAGAAGTCCCCGTCATCATCGGAGAAGTCCCCGTCATCATCGGAGAAGTCCCCGTCATCATCGGAGAAGTCCCCGTCGGCGTCGGCGTCGGCGTCGGCGTCGGTTGGGGAAAAACTGCTGGTACTGCACTGGGCATTGTTGGGCCTCCTTGCGACGCTACTCAAAAACTACTAAATAAACTTAAAGTCAGATGCAGTAATGACGGTGCTGAGCGCTCCGGGCACTGTAGGAATAGAATTCAACACTCCCAAATCGAAAGCTGGGAGACTGTCATCTGCCACATTCGGGTCGAAGCCGAGAACGTACTTGTTAAAAGTATTGTTCAGGTACACGAAGAAAGCTCCTGTTTTGCTCGAACCCTTTTGATTCTTCAACACTGCATTTACTGCTTGAGCGTTATCAAATTTAGATTCAAACAAAATGACTGATTGCTTGCTGATGTCGTCGCCGCTAGACCCGATATTCCTGACGATAAAACTGGTGAAATCGAGAGTAGTTCCTGAGTTGGTTAAACCCGCGAAATTTGACGACCTGAACAAGAATCTGTCGGTCTCGCTGCCGTTAGCGTTAAAGTCAGCAATCACGTCCACGCCTTCGCTGGGAGTTTCGTAGTAGAAGAAATCATTGCCAGCATCGCCCGTGAGCAAGTCAGAACCGACACCGCCACCCAAAATGTCATTGGCTGCACCGCCGGAAAGCGAGTCGTTGTCATCGCCGCCCAATACCAAGTCATTGCCGAAGGCGCCGCTGAGACAGTCGCTGCCGGCACCGCCGTCGAGAGTGTCGTCGCCGGCTTGGCCGTCGAGGGAGTCGCTGCCGGCCTCGCCCAACACGTAGTCATTGCCCGAACCTCCGAGTCCCGTGTCGTTGCCTTGTCCACCCAACATCGTTTCATCGTTGTCGCCGCCCAAGATGGAATCGTTATTGATACCGCCATCGACCAAGTTTCTGCCCAGTCCACCGTCGAGGATGTCGTCGCCTGCACCGCCCTCGAGGGAGTCGTCGCCAAGGCCACCAAGTAAGGTGTCGATCCCAGCGCCACCAAGTATCGAGTCCTCGCCGGATTCTCCCAACATCGAGTCATTGCCTGTTCCGCCGTCAATGGTGTCGTTGTTGTCACCGCCCAAGAGGTTGTCATTGTCATTGCCGCCGAACATCAGGTCGTTGCCCAGTCCGCCGATCAGCGAGTCTATGCCGTCTTGGCCGTTAACGGTGTCGTTGCCCAGTCCGCCGTCAACGGTGTCGTTGCCGATCGCACCCACCACCGAGTCGTTGCCTGCTTCACCGAATACGATGTCGTTGCCGACACTGCCATCGATGATGTCGCTGCCGTCGCCCCCAGAGAGGGTATCGTCGCCGGCCCCGCCGAGGATGAAGTCGCTGAGGTTGCTGCCTGTAAAGCTGCTGGCCGGGAGTGCGCTGCGATCGACAATATTATCTACCACCGTGATGCTGAAGGATGCCGGCCCGATAGTTGCAGACCCGTCGGAGGCTGTAAACGTGAAAGTGTCGCTGCCACCTGCTGCCAGCAAGTTGTATTTGACGATGTTGTTGTTGATATCGTCTTGGGTGAATTTGCCGCCCACGTTGAGAAAGGTGCTACCCCTTTGGACAAAACCTCTGGTAGCATCGGGGGCTTTAGTAATCGTGTAAACGATTTCCAAGGGGCTGTTGTCGGGATCTGTGACTAACAAATCGGCGGCAGTGATTGTCTGGGTAGGATTACTTTTGGCAACCACCACACCCTCGTTAATTATTAGCTGCGGCGGGCTACTGACGTTGATGGTTACTACCGCCTTACTTGTGCCGCCGCTGCCGTCTGAGATCGAGTAGCTGAAGCTGTCAGTACCCGAAAAGCCGGGATTCGGGGTGTATTTGAATACGCCGCCGCCCACGGGAACCAGGCTCCCTTTGCTTGCTGGAGCAAAAGTCGTGACAGTCAGAGCGCTTTGTTCCTGGTCAGTGTCGTTCAACAGAACGTTGAAACTGAGTTCTTGACCCGCAACCGTGCTGAAGTTGTCGTCAACTGCTCTTGGAGGTTGGTTAAAGATGGGCGTCGGCGGTGTCGGCGGCGTCGGACTTCCTGTCGGCGTCGGCAACCCCGGTGTCGGCGGTGTCGGCGACCCCGGGAACGTCGGCCGCGGCTCGTCCGGTGTCGGCGGTGTCGGCGGTGTCGGCGGTGTCGGCGGTGTCGGCGGTGTCGGCGGCGTCGGCGGCGTCGGACTTCCTGTCGGTGTCGGACTTCCTGTCGGTGTCGGTAGGGGAAGGGGAGTTGCGCTGCCGGGAACTGTGGGGGCAATTACAAATGAGCTTCGCCCTAGGGTTCTGCTGTCTACTCCCGGCAATACTGCTAAAAAGTCGCCGCTGACGCCGTTGCGAATAATCGTACTGCCGGCTTTCGTCTCAGTGCTTTGGAAGATTACCAAATCTTCAAACTTGAGGTCGCCGGTTAACCCGATTAAATCTTCGCCTTGGCGAAAGTCTGTGAAAATGTCGGCATCGGCGATATCGGGGCCGCCTGTGGTGAGAAATGCCGGGTTAGTGCCGTCGCTGCTGCCGCTGGGGGAACTGAAGGCACCGATGACGAACACATCTCTGCCTTCGCCTCCTGCGATTATGTCTTTGCCTGCTTCGCCCCAAAGAACGTCGTTGCCAGCACCGCCGTCCACGATGTCATCACCGTCGCCGCCGAATACGATGTCGTCGCCGTCGCCGGAAAAAAATGTATCCCCGCCGGCGTTTCCGTAGAGCCAGTCGCCTCCTTCGTTGCCAAATACCAAGTCTTCGCCATCGCCACCGAAGAGCGAGTCGTTGCCTTGGTCGCCCCACACGATGTCGTCGCCTCGATCGCCCAAAAAGCTATCGTCGCCAGCACCCCCACGCAAGCTGTCGCTGCCTTTTCCGCCGTAAGCCGTGTCTCTGCCTTCGCCTCCGATTACCGTGTCGTTGGCGTCATTGCCATACAGCAGGTCAGGGTTATTTGCCCCGTCGAGGCAGTCGTTGCCTTTGCCTCCGTACAGGGTATCGAGTCCTAAACCGCCGTCGAGAACGTCGTTCCCTGGCGCGCCGAACAGCACGTCGTCATCATCGCCCCCGAATACTAAATCGTCGCCGTCGGCTCCTTGCAGGTTGTCGTTGCCTTGCAGTCCGGAAATCACGTCGGGCCCGGGACTGCCAACTAAGGAATCGTTGGTTTCTCCGCCGCGGACTACGCCGCCGATGATTCCGGGCGAGGTACCTTGGCCTCCGCCCCCTGTGTCGTCTATGTCGCCAATTGTGTCGTCCCCGGAGGGAGGTGTTGGAGGTGTTGGAGGTGGTGCTGGGGTTGGAGGTGTTGGCGGCGTCGGAGGTGGTTCTGGTGTTGGAGGTGGTTCGGGTGTTGGAGGTGGTTCTGGTGTTGGTGTTGGTGGTATAATTACTGCTGGCACTGCACTTGGCATTATTTTGGCTCCTTTAAACGACGACGATCCCGATTAACTTTAAGAACTGATTAGTATCAGTTTGTTGCCACAAATCTGGCTTAAAATTGATTAATAACCCCATCATTTCTAACATACTAAATCAAAACTGCAACGGCTATAGATATTTTTTAAGCGGGGCATCTTTTGATCTCAAAATATTAATGATTGTACGTTTTGATGCCTAGGTTGGGTATACTTTAATATCGCGCCACTTCGATATATAACCTAGAATTCCGGCTGGGAGTCAGCCCAGTGTATTTATCCAGAAGCCGAATAAATAAAAATCTTCGCCGTCAGAATTTTTTCTTTCCGAATGTCGAAGGCTGAATACAGATGTGCCCCTTGCCTGCAGAAGCCGACTGTCTTATGCTGACTGCTGACAAGAAACAGAGCTGTTAATTAGGGGCAGAAGCGGCCCGGTTTGTTCTTGTCCACTGACGGATAGTTCGCTGTGGCAAAGGTAAAGCAGGGAACAGCGACTTAACAAATCTAGCAGAATTCGCCGCAGCCGCTGTTGGTCGGCAGCCGTTTCCTCTTCGGTTTCCCAGGGGCGCCCCAGTTGCGATCGCAAAAATAAGGGAGCGCCAAACAATGTCGCCGCACCGCCGCTCAGCCACAGGGGCGAGCCGGCATCCAGCCAAAAGTGCCATTTGTGGGCGCGGCGGCTGCTGCGGTACTGGAAAATGTTGGCGAGGGTGACGGCTCTGGCTGCTGGGCCTTCGGGACGCACTGGAAAGGGGTTGGCGGTGACGGTTCCTTGGCGCAACAACTGGATGAACCGGGCGATCGTTTCTGAGTCGCCGCCGTTTGTTGGTTCTACGCGCTGCATTCGCCCGTTGATTTCCCAGTAGTGGGTCGCGGTTTCCATTAACTCGCGCAGGGCTGCTAGCCGATCGTAGGGCAGGTATCTGTCGTTCATGAGAAATTTCTGGATTGCTCGATCGAGTAGGGCAATTGGACTCGGCAACAGCCGCTCCTGCTGTTGCGATCGCTGTTGTTCGATCCACTCGACAATGTGCTCGTAGGCCCTGGCTGCTCGGTGTCCCAGTCTGTCCCACCGGGGAAAGGCTGTAATTGGCAGCAATTGAGGTCGATCGATATCTGGACAAAAACAGTGATCGGCGATTAAACCTGCTCTCACTTGGTCGATCGATTTTTGATTGTGAATTTGAGATTTTAGATTGAACGTCGAGTTGGAATCTTCTGTTTCCAATGAACTGTGTTTCTGGCTGCCCAACACTACCAGCATTTCGGCTGCGCCATCTCGATCGACTAAACGGCCGAGTCCCGGATAAACTAAGGCTAACAAAGTGAGTAAAGCTCGAATCTCTGGGGTAGCCGAGAGGGGACGCTGATCGTTGAGAGATACGGCGGCGATATTATGTCGCGCCAGAATTTCCGTTAAACTGTAACGGGCGATCGCATCCATCCCAGGGGCAATTACGGCGATTTCCTGGGGTTCCACGGCTTGTGACTTCACCGCATCCACGATAATTTCGGCGGTTTCTCGCAGCAGTTGAGCCCGGGAAGTGGTTTGGAGCGATCGAACTTTACCGGGCAAACTCAAGCCTAAAGGATAAAAACCCTCAGAATTAACTGCTAAACTTACCGCTAAATCTCCAATCTCTGCTGCTAAACCGGCTTTTGCGTCCAAATTTACCAGGCTTTGACAGCGGCTTTCGAGTCTGGCTAGGTATTCCGTATCAGCCCCCAAGCCCAAACGCACTCCTCCATCTGGGTTGTAGGAGAACGCCCCCGCTGCACCGAAGTCGAGCATTCGATCGAACAAATGGCCACTTATCGCCGGATAATCGTCAACATCGTCTGCGATCACAGCTTGATATCTAGAGGCCAAATGCTGCTGGTAAGTGGCATCCGGCAACAAATAGCGCCAGTAGAGTTCGCAAACAATCCCGTAAGTCAGGAGCCCCCGCGTCAAGCACCATTCCCGCCACCTTTCCAGCAACTCTCCCATGCTAGTCCACAGGTTGTTCGAGCCGCTGTCACCAGCAAATCCCTGTTCCAGAATGCTGGGAATCTCTTCTCTCGGCGTACCGCTGACAGCAGCAAGTTGTAATAAGTCTAGTGTTCGACGCACCATTCGGTTTGGGCTGACCCCTGTTTTTTGCAAAATCCCTTCGTCTAATTCGCGACGCCAGAGTCTCGCGGCAAGTTCCAGTTCTGTTTCAGGTTGCAGCCGCAGGGGAAATTGAGCCCTCAAATCCAGCGACTGAACTAGCAGCGGCCAAAATAGCAATACCTCCTGCTCAAAAAAACCGAAGGGCGTTGTGGAGTGAAAGGTATATTTTCCTTCGGTAGCGACGGCGATGCGATCGGCCAATTCTAGCCGATTGTCTCCGTTAGCTGCTAAGACTAAAATTGCTGGGGCAGTTTGTCCAGCCCGCCGCCGCCCGGAACTCGATCGCCCTGAAACAGTTGTGGGCAGGGGCTTGACAGTTTTGCTCCAAATGCAGAACTGCTCGACTAAACGAGTAGTTTTGCCACTGCGGGCAGATCCGACAATCCAAATTGAATCCTCGCTGGCCGTTCTCAGTTCATCTAAATTTGTTACCATACCGTGAATACTTTAATCACTAATGTCTACAGCCAACTAAGCAGCTTTAGCTATGAATACTTCTCCGTGGAACAGGATTGTAAAATATCTCTACAGCCTTCACCAATGGTATCGAGAAACGCCTGAGAGGGCTCTAGAACAGGCCTACGATGCTGCGTTAGCAATTAAGGCGATCGAAGACGAGCATTTTGGCGGTCAAGGAATCTCTGAGCGATCGGGAGATTACGGACAAAGCACCCTGTCTTACTTTAAATCCGAACTGCAAAAATACCTCAAGGTCATCCAAACCCGAATGGTTGAGTTTAATGCTAGCCGTTCTTTTTTGGAACTGCCGGAGCGAGTGGGGGCTAAACCGAAAACTGGGCCCAGCGCTGAGCCTCACCAGCACGGATTACATCTCAACAATAAAGATAGAGCCTCCCTTATATTTGAGAAGCTAGAGTTTATCGATCGAGTCATCGACAAGTATATTAATAATAGTAGATCGACGGCAATTGTTCCGGTTGTCAGTTCAGTAAATGTGCAGGCTAAATCTACAAATAGCAGCTCTCCACCTGACCCCAAAAATAAAGGTTCAGCTAATTATGTTCAAATTCACGATGGTGAGGTTGACACTAACTATGAAGAAGTAAATTTATTACCGCGATCACTTTTGGGAACGTTGAATCGCATCACTAAAGATTTAGACCCTGGAGCTGAAAAAGAAGTAGTTAAGAATTTCCGCAATTCCAAAGTCAAAACAATTATTTCTCTGAGATTTATTTTGCTTTTGATTTTAGTTCCCCTGTTGACGAATCAAATTGCCAAAAACTTTTTTGTCGGCCCGATAGTTGACCATTTTAGAGGTCAAGAAAAGGCCCCACTTTTCATAAATGTTAACCTGGAAGAAGAAGCATTCCAAGAACTGGAGAGATTTGAGCAGCACCTCAAGTTTAAAAGGTTAATAGGCGCTGCTCCGTCGCTTTCTTTAGAAGAAACGGAAAAGAAGATTGCCGAGAAAGCAGTTGAGCTAGCGGAGGAATACCGCGCTGAAAGTGGTGGAGCTATTAAAAATATTTTTGCCGATTTGATTTCCTGCATTGCCTTTGCCGCGATTATCGTCACTAACAAGAAAGAGATTGAGATTTTAAAGTCTTTCATGGACGATGTGATTTACGGCCTCAGCGACAGTGCGAAAGCTTTCGTAATTATTTTGTTTACAGATGTGTTTGTCGGCTTCCACTCGCCTCATGGTTGGGAAGTAATTCTCGAAGGTTTATCGAGGCATTTGGGACTGCCAGAAAATAGGCAGTTCATATTTTTGTTCATTGCAACTTTTCCAGTGATATTGGATACGGTATTTAAGTATTGGATATTCCGTTATTTAAACCGGAGTTCGCCTTCGGCTGTTGCTACGTACAAGAATATGAACGAGTAATCAGAGGCGAAGAAAGTTCGGCAACGGATTCTGTAGCGGATGTAACGGATGTCAGGAAGAAGGAAGAAGGAAGAAGGAAGAAGGAAGAAGGAAGAAGGAAGAAGGAAGAAGGGGGAGCATCTCAATGAAAGCAGCAAAGCTCGAAATTGGAATTAGGAGTCAGGAGTCAGGAGCCAGGAGAAAAGAGTCAGAAGGAAGAAGAAAGAAGTGTTTTTGCAAATATGAGATGCTCCCGAAGAAGGAAGGAAGAAGGAAGAAGGAAGAAGGAAGAAGGAAGAAGGAAGGAAGAAGAAAAGATGTAATAATAACAATGGTTTCAGGCATTGATAACGTCCTCATTAAAGCGTTCACTGCACAGAGAGTGGCTTACCCATAGTGCATAAAACCATTTATTTTTTGCGTCAGGAGTGGTTTAATTAAGTTGATGTACTTAAGGTGTTGGGCCTCTAAATTTTATTTTTGGGCTGGTTCTCGCGCGTACCCCACAAGAATTTTATCAAACTTGACTTTCATCAAGGCTCGGCTCAGGAAGCGTAAAATTTAGATGTGGCTAAGTCGAGCGAAAAAAAATACGATCGCCCGCCGAATTTCTCGAAAGAAATCAAAAGGGCGATCGCATTCCCAAAACCCATTACCAATGACCTAATTCCAACGCTTCTTGCGCTGTCGCTGGCTGGCTACAGCCTCTACCAGTCCCAGGCCGAGAAAATTACTCAGCAGCGACGCATTCCCGTAACTCAGGAAAGGCAGGGGAATGCCCGTAACCGGAGCCAAGCCAATGTTCATTCCAATATTTACGAACACCTGAAAAATCAACATTGACAGTACGCCGATCGCCAGCAAAGAACCAAAATTATCGTTAGCAGTTTGAGCGATCGTCACCAACCGGAAACAAATTAACCAGAACATAAACAGCACGCAAATACAGCCAATAAACCCCAATTCTTCGCCAATAGCTGAAAAGATAAAGTCTGTATGCTGTTCGGGAATAAAGTTAAGCTGAGTTTGCGTTCCCTGAAACAAACCCCTGCCTTTCAGTTCCCCGGCCCCAATAGCAATCCGAGATTGAATCAAGTGATATCCGCTGCCTAAAGGGTCTTTCTCCGGGTTTAAAAACCCTGTCAGGCGCATTTTTTGATAATCCTTGAGTACATTCCAAAAAAGCTGTCCGACTTGTCCAGAAACAACGTTCACCAACACAGCACCGAAAGTCCCCAGCCAAGGCCAAGGCAGGGTTCGCCAAGCGATAATACCCGCAAGAACTATCCAGGCTACCCAAATCGGTGTAGACAGGTTATTGAGGAGAACAGAGATTAGAGGAGAGAATAGCAATATTAGCCAGCCGGGATTTACATTACCCCAGTAAAACATCCCAATTGTGATCGCGCCGAAGACTAAGGAAGTACCTAAATTTGGTTCGGCAAAGATCAATCCCCAGGGTACAGCCATAATCGCCAGCATCCTCAACATATTACCCACCGTGGGAACAGTCTTGTCGTGCAGGAGAGCTGCTAAAGTGACAATCATGCCTACTTTGGCAAATTCTGACGGTTGCAGGTAAAAGCCGCCGATGTTGATCCACCGCTGGGCGCCGAGTCCTGTAGTACCGATAAAGCGCACTGCGATCAGCGACAAATTGATTAATATGTAAATCGGCCATTTCCACTCCAGCAGTATTTGGTAGCGGCAGCGGGAAATGATGATGGCGAGGAACAAACCAACTGCCCCAGTTACCCAGTGCCGCCACCAGTCGATCAGTCCCTGGTTGATTTCGACGCTGCGGATCATGATTCCCCCGAAGATGGTGAGGGCGATGCAGGTGCCAAACAGCCAAGGGTCTGCTTCTTCCCAAGGTTTGAAGATTGATTTCCAGCGGTTTCTGACTTGTATTCTCTGCAACATGAGGATTTTAGATTTTAGATTTTAGATTTTAGATTATCGAGCCGATTTTCGGAAGTTGTGGATATATTTCGGATTCAGAGTCTGCACCTTACTTGAGAAGCGTCGGTGTAAGTATGTAACTTTATTCGGCGAGTTTTAGGGAGGTTCCGGGCCGTCCGCAACGGGCCCCATCGTGCGCGGACACACTAATCTGTAAGGTGCGCCAGGCCGCGCACCTTACGCGGATTTAGCCCGATCGCCGCGATCCGCAAGTCCGAAAATAGTCAGGCCGGTTCGTAAAGGTACTCGAAGCCGTTACCGTCGGGGTCTCTGCCGTAGAAGGATGCAGTACCGTCGCGGTGTTCGTGGATGTGGGTGACGGAAACACCCTCGGCTTTGAGTTGTTCGTAGGCGGATTCCATTTCGGTGCGATCGTCAAATACAAAGCCAAAATGCGGCCCTGCTTGGTCGTAACTCGGACTCAACAGCGCCAATCCGTCCTCTCCTGCTTTCAAATAAGCCCAGTCTGCATCTTTCCAGACTAACTCCATACCCAAGTTGCGGTAGAATTCAGCAGACTTCTCTATGTCTTGCACGCAGACGGCTACGTGTCCCAATCGTTTTAGTTTCATCTCTACAAAGTTTATGGTTGTTCTTTCGTTTATTGTATCTATTTTCTGATTTTTTGCTCAATTAATTAGGTATTTTTTCTGTTTTTTTTGTGGCAGCTAACTGTACTTTTTCTACTTGTTTGCTAGCGTCCATTTCGCTAAAAAGTTGAAGGGAGCGCTCAAAATTTTCTTGACTTTTCTCGATGTTACCAAGTTTTTGTTCTGTTAGTGCTAGTTGATAGCAAGCTTCGGCTCGGTCTAATTTGGCGCTGGCTCGATCGAGTATTTCGATTGCTTCTGCATGGTGCTGTAGGGCTTGGTCAAATTCTCCCTGTTCTCGGTACAGCGCTGCTATACCGCGCTCGAGCTTTGGCTTTGATGGTGCTGTACTGGTTTTGGTCGGTTTGGGCGATCGCTTGGCGGTACAAGCTCAAAGCTTTCTCTGTCTCTGGCAGGTTTTGATAGGTGGCGGCGAGAAAAACTAACTGGTATCCCGTACCCACCAACTGACTGTTTTCCCGATCGGCATAAAGTTTTTCGGCGAGCTCTTCCGCCTGTTTTTTGGCTCCGACACAGGAGTTGAGGAAAGCTAACCCGACATTGATCGAATAGCTATTAATCCCGATTTCGTCTCGCGAAGTTTTCAGCTTGACAAATATCTCCATAGCTGATTCTAATTCCCGCATTTCTATTTGACACCAACCCATATTAATTGCAGCGTTAACTTTCCAGGATTCCCGATTTGCTTGTTGGCTGTTTTCAGGTTCGCTGCTTTTTGCTATAATTTGCAAACATTTAGTGGCTTTTATTTCTAATATTTAAGGGCATTCTATCGCTTGATTTATGTCGCCTAATATCCGGTAAAAAATGCCTAAAATACTGTATAAACCGCTCAAATAATAATCAGAAGTGACACTGTTGAGTGTGGAGGGGAAGTTGACAGACAAGCTTCTGACATCCGCACAAATCAAGTCGAGTTTATATTCAGGAGCAAGCAGCTATGTCTATTAACGATGTTGAAACAGCGATCGTGGATGAACAAATTCGCCCTCAAGAATGCGGCCGCGTTCGTTTCCAAAACAGTTGGTGGCCGGCTAAGTGCGATCCTCTTTGAGGGCTTCGCTAACGAGACATGACTTTGCAACCCGGTGAAGTTGTTCGCGTCGTGGGGATTGAAAATATTACTTTGATAGTTGAAGGGTAATTGGGAAACAATCTGTAGGTGGGGAGTTATCGGAGGGTAGAACAAATAAATTTGCGATCGCGTTTCTATTTCGATACATTTGTCTTCAAGCGCGCGATCGTACTTCTGGCCTCTGTTAATTTCCCGATTCTAGAGTTTGACCTCAACCACAACTCGCCGCTGACAGTCGCCAGTCCGCCAGACCGCCAGGGAATGAATTCCACGGGGCTTATAGCTAAAGTCCTCGCTATGAGGACTAATGAGTTTTTCAGTCCTCATAGCGAGGACTTTAGCTTTGAGGCAGGGGTTTCAACCCTTGCCGGACTGCGGGTTTAACCTAGTTGTTGACACGAAGAAGGACACGGCATTGCCGTGTCCCTACTTACGAAAAGCCTATGCGTCATCCTGACTGAAACGAAGCATCTCGCTCGATGCTTCGCCCAAATGCCTAAGTCCTATTTTTCATACCGGGCTAGAAGATGCCAGAGAAAGATATCCGGATCGTCATGATCGATCATCTCTTTAAACATCGAAACAAAAGGCTCATAGTCCAAAAACTGCATCTCCAAACAGAGTTGTTTTAATCCCGCTTCTTTAAAGATGCGATTTAACCGCAAGGGAGTGTAATAAATTTGGGCAGTTTGCCACTCAGCATCCCAAACTTTATTGCCGTAGACATCTATAAATCCCTCTGTAACACAGTGAGCGTGTTTGCGACTGAAATAGGCAATTTCTAAGAAGCATAAGGTGGTTGGAAAATATCCGTATATCTTGCCACCTGGCTTGAGAACTTTTCCAAATTCCCGAATCATCTCGCGGTTGGTTTTATCCTCACTGGAAACCACGGAATTTACGAGGAGGACGTAATCAAATTTATCGTTCCACTCCGGTTTTTGTTCGGTGATTCGCGTGGAGTCTACTTGCTCAAACACGATTTGCTGATTGTTGAGTCGAGAATCTCCATCTGCTGTTTTCCAGTCTGCTTGTGCTTTTTCAATGGCTGTTTTGGAAAAATCGGTACAGTAGATTTGTCCAATTTGGGGGCAAAATTCTAGTAAAGTTTTCTGAAGATAAATTTCCGAGCCGCAACCGGGAATTAGGACTTTGATATCAGGCGAGTTGGGAATATCATAGCCGGGAGAACGCTCTGGACTGATTAAGTTTTTGCAGATTTTGGGGTCTTGGGTGACGCTGAAAGAGGTGTTGGTATAATCTTCGTGGTTTTTATCCCACATCTCTTTCTCTTCTTCAACAGATTTCGAGCCAAGGCTATGAGAAGAGGGGATTAGCCATTTGTAATCATTTGTGCTGGTCATAATTTTTAACTCCAAAATATTCAGTACAGGTCAAATCTGTGTGTCAACCGCTAACAACCAAGCTGCCGTTTTCCAGCACGTACATGACATCCGCACGCAAGGCATGGGCCATGCGGTGGGTGATCAAAATCACGGTGCGTTCTTTGGTGATGCGCTCGATAGTGGCGAGGATTTCGGCTTCTGTGGCGGGGTCGAGGGCGGATGTGGCTTCATCGAGAATTAGAATTGCTGGATTTCTCACCAAGGCTCTAGCTAAAGCAATTCTTTGCCGTTGTCCCCCTGATAACTGTCCGCCCCTGTCACCCACAGGTGTGTCGTAGCCTTGGGGTAAGGACAAAATAAATTTGTGAATCTCGGCGGCTTTGGCTGCGGCTTCGACTTGTTCGTCAGTGGCTTCTAGATAGCCCATGCGAATGTTTTCTCGCACCGAGGAATTAAAGAGAATTACATCCTGAGAAACCAGTCCAATTTGAGAACGGAGGGAGCGTACTGTTGCATGACGCAAATCAATTCCATCAAACAGAATGCGTCCTTGATCTGGGTCATAAAATCGCGTCAGCAAGTTGACTATTGTACTTTTGCCTGCTCCACTTTGACCGACAAATACCGCAAAGTCTCCTTGGCGAATTTTCAGCGATAGATTTTTAACTCCTCCTCTATCTTGGGAGTAGCTAAAGGTAACGTCGTCAAAGTTAATATCACTGGAAAAGTGAGGTAAATCAATCGCATCCGGTGCATTCTGAATCGCCGGGGTTTCTGATAAGATATCGCTGATGCGTTGCAGCCCTGCTACTCCATCAATAAATGCAGGTATTGACGAAGTTAAACCTAGAATATTGAGATTCAAACCTACCAGTAAAACTTGAAAGGAGGTAAGAGTTCCTACAGAAATTATATTCCGGTAGGTCATCACTGCACCAATACTTAAAACGATAAGCTGCGTCATGACAAAACCAATCATGGGGACTTTCTGCACTAAGTAGGAGAGAAAGGTTGCGCGGACATAAACCTGTTTTAAGTCATTCAAATCCCTGGAAAAATCCTTACTCATTTGGTTTTCCAGCCCGAATATCTTGACAACGGTTTGCGAGAGGATATTCTCTTCGACGACGCTGGCAATCTGTCCTTCTTTTTGCAGCAACTTATAGCCGACTTCGGTGGCAAGGCTGGCAATTTTTGCTGGGGCAATGGTGCAGAGGGTTAAACCGATTAAACTGAGCAGGGCTAATTGCCAGTTGAGGAAGAAGAGGAAAACCAGAGAAAATAGGAAGTTAGACAGTTCTAAAACAACGACTGTCAGCCCCATTGTAATTACACCATTTTCCACCTTTTGGACATCGGCGATGAGACAATTGACAATATCGCCGGCTGAACGCCGTCCAAAAAACTCCATTGAAAGGCTTTGGAGATGCTGGAATAGAGAGTGTCGGATATTGTTGGTGATTAAAATGCCTAAACGCGCTCCTAGAAAAATTCCTAGTAAGCCGATGCAGGCATATAGAATTGCTCCGACAACTAGCAATGACAGGATTAAAACCAGAAGACTATAGTTTTGGGGAACGATGGCGGCATCGATGATAAATTTTAAGCTGGCTCGGAAGACTGAATCAAATGCTGCGTCGAATATCAGGCAGATAAAGAGTAAAATGAATTGCCCTTTGTAGGAGGCAATGTATTTGTTGAGGGTTTTAAAGAACCAAATAATTTCCATGAGTTATGGGAGTTTGTCTACAGGCACGATTTATGCTTTTACAGTTATAATCTTGATAGATACTTACTAAGTAGGGTGAGCATTGCCTACCCTATAGCGATTTTTATTCGCAGTTGATCGGCGTCATTAATATGATTTGAATGATAAATATTTAAAAGCGAAATCGTTTATAAAATACGAGGAGTTCTCATGATAATTTTTTCCTTTAGTTGCAGTAGAATGCTCTAAGAAAACTACAGCAGTGTCAATTCTTTTTGATTCTTTCAGGCATCTTATATTTGTATCAACATTGAAGCTTCCGTTATCAATTTTAATATATCTCAATGGCTGCGGAATTACAGGATTTTCAGGAGAAGAGCAAGTATCGGCCATTGCTGCTGTAGGAAAACAGAAGATCAAAAATGACAGAGCAAATGCCAATAACTTGGCCAAGCGCATAATTTTCTTCATTGAATTCATGATGGTTTTACTTTTCGATTTTCGGATTTGATTCGAGACGAAGTTGTATTAAAGATGTAGTGTCGGCGCTGACGGCAGTGCCCACCCTACATCTATTTTTAATCACATTTAATCAGCTTACAAATGTATTTTTGCTGATGAAAATATTTATTCTAGAATCCGCGACTTCTACGCATAATTAGCCTCCTTTGAGATTAGTTGGATTTTGCTTTTTAGTCGAGACAAACTTTTATTTTTGTCTCTACACCTATAAGACGAATCCAGAGGTCAATTTCTGAATTTTTCGAGTTAGAGGCGTTTTTTTCTAACTTAATGCACTCTGAGAGGTTCAGATCCCCGACTTCCCGAAGAAGTCAAGGATCTACGCTTTAGCACGAGATCCCTTTCGCCTCTTACCTTTCAACCGTTTCACAGCCTCCTCAACCTCACCGCGAAAAGGGTAGAGCAACCGCCGCTTCAGCGCACTTCGATACGCCTCCACGGCCTCCGTCACATCCCCCAACCCCAACAACGCTCTCCCTCGCCAGTAACCAGCCATAGCCGGGTCAAACTCCATCAATTCCCGGAACTGACAAGCCTTTTCCAACCATTTCCGACTCGCCACCTCATCCCCCAGCACCCGATAACTCTCCCCCAGCCACACCGCAGCAGACACCGATTGCAGATAACTCCCATCTTCTGGCAACAACTGCCATCCTTGCGCCAAAGCCTCCACCGCCTCCCGGTGTTTAAGAGCCAGCGCCAACACCCGCCCATGACCAAACCAAGCATCAGGTAACTGCGGCTCAAGTTGCGTCCCCTTGGCAGAGATACTACACCCCCGCTCAATTTCCTGAAAGCTTTCCACCAACACCCGCCCCGCCGTCGCCCAAACACTCCAGCGATCGGGAAAACGCTTGAAACCCACCTCAAACACGAGAACTATAATTTCCACCTACTGCACCAGATTTTGCCATTAACTTAAGGTCAGCAACAAAAAATGTAGGGTAGGCGCTGACGGCAGTGCCTACCCTACATCAATTTTAAATCACATTTAATAATCAGCTTACAAATGTAGTTTTGCTGATTAAAATATTGGTTTTAGAATGGTCTACGCAACATAATTAGCCTCCTTTGAGATTAGTTGGATTTTGCTTTTTCTTCGAGACGAAATTGTATTTTTGTCTCTACACCTATAAGACGAATCCAGAGGTCAATTTCTGAATTTTTCGAGTTAGAGGCTGTTTTTTCCCAACTCAATGCACTCTGAGAGGTTCAGATCCCCGACTTCCCGAAGAAGTCAAGGATCTACGCTTTAGCCCGAGATCCCTTTCGCCTCTTACCTTTCAACCGTTTCACAGCCTCCTCAACCTCACCGCGAAAAGGGTAGAGCAACCGCCGACTCAGCGCACTTCGATAAGCCTCCACTGCCTCCGTCACATCCCCCAAGCCCAACAACGCTCTCCCTTGCCAGTAACCAGCCATCGCCGGGTCAAACTCCATCAATTCCCGGAACTGACAAGCCTTTTCCAACCATTTCCGACTCGCCACCTCATCCCCCAG
>NZ_JAUBTK010000034.1:0-52526 GCF_036702455.1 Microcoleus sp. D2_18a_D3 | reverse complement strand
GAGATACTACACCCCCGCTCAATTTCCTGAAAGCTTTCCACCAACACCCGCCCCGCCGTCGCCCAAACACTCCAGCGTTGGGGAAAACGATCGAGCATCTCTTCTACTATTGATGCAAGGGTTACTTCACGGTTCGATCGCCCTAAATCCCCCAGGGCTGTTTCATTATCCGTAGGGGCCGTGCCCCCGTGCCGGCCCTCTTGGTCTGACCTCCCGATCGAATCGTCTGGGTCGGGGGTAGGCACGGGGGCACTACCCCTACCAAATTCACGTTTTTGGTGAGAATCGTCTGGGTGGGGGGTAGGCACGGGGGCACTACCCCTACAAAATTCACGTTTTTGGTGAGAATGAAACTGCGCTGTGGGCTGGGGGGGATCGAGAGGGGTTGGGGAAGAAGTCATCCCCGCAGCCGGCAAAATCTCACACAACGCCCGATAAATTTCACAATCCTGGGGATACAGACGATAAGCCTTCAGTATCGCCTCAGCCGCCCTCTGATATTCCCCGGTATGGAACAAGAAACGCCCGTAGGAATACCAACCCCTCGGATGATTCGGGTGTTCCTCAGTAAACCGTTCCAACACCCCAACCCCGTTAGCCGACTCCCCCCGGAACAGGTGATAATATGCCAGCAACTCGCGGGCATCCGCCGCATCAGGAGCCAGTTGCAGCACAGAACCAATCATCTGTTTAGTCTGCTTCCCCTCCTCACCGGATACCAATCTCATCCGGCAACGAGTATCCGCCAGTCGTTTGAGCGCTCGGAAATCACCCGGAGCCACCTCTAGCGCTTTGCTCAACCGCCGCTGCGCTTGGCGCACGTTCCCCACCGCCTGACTCGCGTCATAGCTGTCAATCAGCGCTACAACATCATCCGGGTTCAGTGACAAAACCCGATCGAACGATCACAAAGCTGCAACCGCATCCCCTCTCCCCATTTGCACCTGCCCCAACGCCAGCCAGTGAGCCGCATTATCTGGTTCTAGGGTTGCCGCCGACTCAAAAGCCAGTATCGCTGCCTGAGTGTCATTTCTACAGAGTGCGATCGATCCGCTGATATGCTGCCGAGTCGCCTCATTGCCTGCATTGGCCAAGGCACTTTCATAAACCGCTACTGCCTCAGCCTTTTGTCCCATAAGCTGCAAGAGTTTCCCCAATTGCAACCGCACGCCAATCAATGGTTGCTGCCGATCGATCACTTGGCGATACTCCTCAACCGCCTGCTCAATACGACCCATTGCATACAGCAGATTCGCCAATTCCAACCGTTTCTTCCATCCCGAAGGATACTGCTGCACGTACTCACTTAATGTTTTCAGCTTCTGGTCAATTCGGGCTGGCTTGGAGTCTAGAACCAGGTAAGCATTCAACTCCACCCCAGAGGACTGAGTGAGGGATACCACCCGGAGTGTAGTGTTTCTAGACATATTGCTGCTACCTGATAATTAATTGTCTCGCCAATGTTCTCTGTCATCGGGGCGATCGAGTCGGATGCGATCGTTTCATCGGATTGTAGGGGCAATCGGCCTGCGATCGGCCCACCCACGCGCGGCGAAGCTATCCCGTAGGGAATCGGCCCACAATCTTGACGGGGTAGGCACGGGGGCACTACCCCTACAGCAAAATCATTTGCGATCGAGGCAACGTCCCCCTTTTTAGACGACTCGGAGGAATCTAACAAACCATCATCCAACCCTGACAAATACCTTCTCAAACGCTTTTGCAGAATTTCTCGTGCCTGTTGAATGCGCTTGTAAACGTTATTGAGCGAGAGAGCAAGTTTTTGGGCAATATCTTGATAGGCAATCTGGTGGCAGTAACGCAGGATAAACGGATTGCGTAATCGAGAAGGAAGAGTATCAATAGCGCGGCGAATGTACTGTCCCAACTCATGATGTAGAAGTGCCTCTTCAGGAGAGTTCAAACCAGAAATAAATGCTGAGCTTCCTGTAGCAGCTACTTCTTCAATATCCTCGATCTGCATTGCCTTCCGGCGACGTTCTCGTTGTATATCTATACATAGATTATGGGTTAAGCGGGTGAGCCAAGCTCGGAGGTTGGTGATTTTTTCGGCATAGTCTGGCAATTTATCCCAAGCTTTGAGCATGGCGCGACTGAGCACTTCTTCGGCATCAGTAGGATTCCCCCCCATCCACCTGAGACAGCAACGGTAAAGATCATCTCGGTTCTGTTCCCATAGCTGCCAAAATGCTTTCTCTATATCTTCAGGACAACACCGAATGGGGTGCATCTCAGTTTGGCAAATACATCAAATTGAAAGTTGACCGTTGAGATAAGCACAGCGAAGAGCAAGGATAGACGAAACGTTCTCAATATTCCATTGTGCTCCCGATATTTTTACCCTTAATCCTATGCGTTTAATTATTGATTCAATTGTTCCCGAACCAATCGAACTTATGGATTCTTCTTTGTAGTATTGGTAATTTACTATTCGGCAGCGATGGGTCTCTAAATAATTACAAAACGTTTTAAATGCTTGACCTTTAAAGTCTTTAAATATTTTTATAACTTCATCTATTTTGCCTTGCCATAACATAGTTTCTGCTGATTTTAATCGTTTTATTGAACCCCCTACCTTGTAGAGATTTTCTTGTTAGATGATACCAATCTAAGATTTCTTGTCTTTGTTCATTATCTCCAATTTCTTTAAATATGTTCCAAATTCCGGCATGACCATCTCAACCGTCAATACAGAGGGTGTAGTAATTTTTGGCTATTAGTCCAATCAATTAAGTCTTGATTATTTTGAAAAAAGGCTCCCGAATAAACATTATCTAAACACACGGCTTTATAGTCTTTCCAGTAACAGCTCTCGCCCTTGGTTTCGTTGCGGAGTCTAACTTTACCGCCATCTAATGTAATTTCTTTGACTCCTTGTTTAGATGTAGGCAATTCAAATTCTTGTCTTTTGACTAATCTTTGTAATGTACTGTGAGAAATTTTGATTCCCGTAAATTTTTCCAAATCTTTTTCTGCCATTTGATAAGATTCATTCGCACTGATTAATAGACAGCAATTTTCCATGAGGGGGCTAAATTGACTGTAAGCTTTTAAGTCAAAATATTTTGCCTGATTATCTGTAATGTCGAGCGATCCAATTATTGATTTTATTTTTCGGGGCTTTCCTGTTTTAATTCCTGATACTGATGAAAAAAAAAGCTACCTAGTTCTGGGCCGACTTCTTCTAACATTTTCTGACGCAGTGATTTTTCTATACTTTCAAAACTTTTTAACTCGGTTGGATCTGTATTTCTGTAAAAAATTTCTGCTACCGCTTTTAAGTGGGCTTTTAGCTGTTGTTGGTCTGATGGTGTCATTTTATTTGCCTCATCTTTATTTAACGATTTTACTAGCTTTTTGATTTTATCTCTTTTTTGACACATTTGCCAAAGTGAGATGCACCCACCGAATGTCTGTTGCAATAACCGATTGAGAATTTGACATGATTTTAAAGGTGGTGAAAAATAAATTTGAAGGAACATTCCTCTGTTGCTTTTTTCGTTGCACCCCAATCCCGCAAACATCTAGTTCAGTGTGGTATCAGTATTTATGCGGATAAAGATTGGATTCAGTTGCTCTTTTTTTGAGGCTGCATCCTTTCCATGTTTGTATCAGGACTCCCCTCCGCCGCCCCTGTCAGTCGGGAAAGTCGGATCGGAAAGTCGGAAAAGTCGGACGGCCTGGTTTTGCTATCTCTCTTTAGATAGAGCCGATCGACAGCAGGAGTGGTACTCTTCTATTTTTTTTGGTAGATGCTATTAATAGTATGTTTGGCATAACGGCATAAAGCAAGTCGGAAAAGTCGGATCATAAAGTCGGAAAAGTCGGATCATTTGGAGCGTTATGTAAATAGGAATGACGCATGGGGCCGGTGAAACCGGGTTTGATGGAGGAAAATACACAGGTTGCAGCCCGCACACTCGGTAAAAAACCCGGTTTCGAGGAGTCTGAGTGCCTCCAAGACTGGTGAAGAAAGAGGTGGGCAAAAATGTCAGCGAACAAACTCAAAAAGCTGACCGGGGGACAAGCAACTTAAAAGCTTTGCAATTTAAGGGTTTAAGCCATCGCCCTCAAAAAGAATTAGGCGGCCGCGATCCCCTTTTTCGGGTTTCGACAAGGTGGAATCGGGATCGGGGGCGATCGTCCCGGAGCGTAATTGTCAATAAGTCTGTCATAATAGCTATTAGAAATTTCTCCACCGACTTAGTACGGTGCATAACTCAAAGCTAGGGTGCAAAACTGAAAAACCTTACCCGATGAGATTGATTTGTATATGACTTTTGAAGAAGCCCTAGAATTTATCGAATCTGCCTTAGAGTCCAAAACCAGTAAACCGTTAAATTTTCTTGAGCAGGAAATCTTAAAAGCTGCTTGGAAAAACGCAACTTATAGTGCTGTTGCTGACAGCTTGTACCTCAGTGTAGGACATATCAAAGATTTATCTTCCATCCTGTGGCACCGCATTTCAGAGGTAATGGGGGAAAAAGTTACTAAGAATAACTTCCGCTCTCTGCTAGAGAAGCAAAGCACTACCACTGCGCTCAGCGAGGCCGAAGTCGAAGGCGAACCTATGACGATGGCTTCGGTAGGAGAAAGTGACATCAATGAATTAGAAACTTACAAAGGCAACATTTTAATTGTTGATGATCTCCCAGAGAATCTGCGTTTTCTCACAAGAATTCTCACTAAGGAGGGGTATAAAGTTCGCTGCGTCACCAATGGTGCGATGGCCTTGAGGACTGTTCGCCATTATCCCCCCGATGTTGTATTGCTGGATATTAAAATGCCAGACATGAACGGCTATCAAGTCTGCGAAGCCCTCAAATCCGATGAAAACACCTCAGAAATTCCGATTATTTTCTTAAGCGCACTTGACCAAGTTTTTGATAAAGTTAAAGCTTTTAAGGTAGGGGGGTCTGACTACATCTCTAAACCTTTTCAGTTGGAAGAAGTGGTAGTTCGCCTCGAAACTCAGCTCACTATCCAGCACCAAAAACGCCAGCTTAAAGAAGCAATTGAGCGACACCAGCAAACCGCAGAAATTGCCTACCAATCTCGCAGCCTGCTGGCAAATTTGCTAAACTCATCTCTGGATGGCATAGCTGCGGTGGAGGCGGTGAGGGGAGATATCGCTGGAGAAATTGAAGATTTTCGCTGCTTGGTAGTTAACCCTGTCTTTGCCAGACTCTTAGGGAAAAAACGAACAGATTTCGCTCGCGAACCAGTGCTGAAAAAACTGCTCAATCAATTGAGTCCAGGAGTGTTTGATTTATTAGTAGAAGTTGTTGAGACTGGAGAATCGCTTGAAGGAGAGGTTCATCTAGAAAGTGATTACCTTGGCAAATGCTATTATTTCACTGCTGTTAAATTGGGAGACGGTTGCTCAATTACCATCCGCGATATTACAGACTTAAAACACTCGGCATTAAAGTCAATGATCGAACAGAACCAACGGCGTGTTATCAAATAGGATAAACGGCGCTTACGCAATCTGACCCAGAAACCGGGTTTATGAAGTGCAGTTCCAGCAGCAAAACGAGGTTGTTAGTAGCTTCCGGGAGGCGAGAACCGGGGAGAAGGGCGATCGTCCGAACTCCCGGCATTAACTGCAAATCTTTGCCCGTAGAATTGAGGTTGTCCATGACAGGATTGCCGACAAACTGAGCTTTCTTTAAACCCTGTCGGTTTAAGTCAGCAGCAGTCAAAGCATCTCTAGTAAAAACCGCCAGACATTTCTCTGAGCAAAGCAACTGCCACAAGATTAAACCCAAATCGACTCGCCCCTCGTAATAACTAGAATGGGCCGATAGAAAAATTATATAGGGGCGGTTGCTGGCATGGGCGATCGCAGCCGCGACAATATCCCCAGTGGCCACCACCAAATCGCAGTGGCGCGAATGCGTCCAAACAGCCTGCAATTGCTGCTTTCGTCAAAGCAATCAGCCCGGCCCCAATATCTTTGAGGAAAAACAGGGGATTCATGTAAAAAACGCCCCCAGACGGCATTTGACTGGTGGGCCCATTGGCACGGTCGATCGGCGGTAAGCAGCCCCGTCACCGACAACCGGCATGGCCGAAACATCAACATCCGCGCCAGATGCTCTCAAAGCTTGAGAATTTGACAGTTAATCGAGTCTTCCCCGTGGCCGTTGCTGAGGAAAAGAATCCCCTTCGATTTCATAAAATCCAATCAATATCAGGCTTTTTAAACTCATTTGCGCGATCGCTACCTGCCGACAGGCTACGATTTTGTTACTCTAATTTAAATACATTGTGGAAGTGAAACAGCGTGAATATTGAAATTGGGCGGGGCAAAAGTGCTCGCCGAGCTTACGGCATAGATGAAATCGCGCTCGTACCAGGACAGCGCACCCTCGATCCGAGTTTGGCAGATACCAAGTGGCAGATTGGCGGGATCGATCGAGAAATCCCGATTATCGCCAGCGCAATGGACGGAGTAGTCGATGTCCGCATGGCCATTTTGCTGTCGGAATTGGGAGCAATGGGGGTGCTCAACCTAGAAGGAATTCAAACCCGCTATGCCGATCCCCAGCCAATATTAGAGCGCATCGCGAGTGTCGGGAACCACGAATTTGTTTCCCTGATGCAGGAACTCTATGCCGAACCCATCAAGCCAGAATTAATCGAGCTCAGAATTAAAGAAATTAAAGCAGGAGGAGGGATTGCCGCCGTCAGCGGTACACCGGCGGCGGCGAGCAAATACGGCCGGGCGGTTGCTGAATCGGGAGCCGATATATTTTTTGTGCAAGCAACAGTAGTCTCGACAGCTTTCCTTTCCCCTGAGTCGATCGCGCCTCTAGACTTAACTCAATTCTGTCAAGAGATGCCGATACCAGTAATTTTGGGCAACTGCGTCACCTACGAAGTCGCCCTGAATTTAATGAAAACTGGCGCTGCGGGCATTCTCGTGGGCATTGGGCCGGGGGCTGCTTGCACATCTAGGGGCGTATTGGGTGTCGGCGTTCCCCAAGCCACAGCGGTAGCAGACTGCGCCGCCGCGCGGGACGACTACTATCGCGAAACAGGCAAATACGTGTCGGTGATTGCTGACGGCGGTTTAATTACCGGCGGCGATATCTGCAAGTGCATTGCCTGCGGTGCCGATGGAGTGATGATTGGTTCGCCCTTTGCCAGGGCCGCCGAAGCTCCCGGCCGCGGCTTTCACTGGGGAATGGCGACTCCCAGCCCAGTTTTGCCGCGCGGCACTCGCATTCGCGTGGGGACTACGGGTACTGTGGAGCAAATTTTGCGCGGGCCGGCCCTCCTAGATGACGGTACGCACAACTTGCTCGGAGCTCTGAAAACTAGCATGGGCACCTTGGGCGCTAAGGATCTTAAGGAGATGCAGCAAGTGGAAGTGGTCATTGCTCCTTCTCTGCTGACTGAGGGTAAAGTCTATCAAAAAGCTCAGCAGTTGGGCATGGGTAAGTAGATTTACTGATCGAATCCCAGCATACCTTGACAAAATTTGTTCAAGAGTTGGACTTGCACAGCCCAAAAGTTCACCAAAGTTTGTCATACTTAACTTGACTAATTAACATTCTGGGCGGCATGATTAAATCAATGCCGAAAAAAAGGCTTAATTATCTGGGAAAGTAAACCGATCGTGCCAGTCAAAACTGACCAGCCTGTCACAAGGTCGAACGGGAGCCCGCGTTTCGTTAAATTGGTTGAAAATAGTGGATGACTCATGGCTAAAAGCTTCAACCAGAATTAATTCAATTAGGGCGTTGCTCCACCCGAATTAACGCCTGTGGACAAGTTGCGAGCCGGCTTTCTTGGGTGAAGCAGGAAACAGACCCTTCAGGAGTCATTCTGATTGAATGGTGAGGCTTAAATAAGTTTAGCCAAGTTTTGTGTAGCAGTCTCGAAATTTACAGAATATTGTGGAATTATCGAGAAGGAGATGTCACAATAGAAGAAGCGGAGACGCATGTTTCCGTTCACTCCTCACACCACACTCCGCCCGGACTACTGTTCGGGCGGTTCCTTTTTTGCCGGAAATCTTGGCTCTTGCTTACTAGATACAGAATTGAGGGTTTTAGCTCCGGAGAGGCGGAGAGTGTCCGAGTGGGAGAGTCTGGGATGGGGAAAATTTTTCTTCTACATATAGCGGTTCTCAAGCGTGGTGAGGTATGCCCACGGAGGCCTATGCCCACGGAGGCCTATGCCCACGGAGGCCTATGCCCATGAGTACCTCATATGAGAGCTCGAAAGGCTATAAGTGCATTCTGCCTTCGGAAACATAAGTGCCTTCGGAAACATAAGTGCCTTGTTCCTTCAGAAACCTTGTGCCTTCTTCCTTCTACCGTCTTCCTTCTTCCTTCAGAAGCCTTCTGTTAAAATCGTTGACGCAAGTGGTTACACTTTTTGCTAAACTTGTTATCCGAGAAATAGTATTTACAAGGATGGCTAGGGATGTCAGCAGCCGCGCAAGTAACCGACTCTACCTTTAAGCAGGAAGTGCTCGATAGCGAAGTTCCAGTTCTAGTGGATTTTTGGGCTCCCTGGTGCGGGCCCTGTCGGATGGTGGCGCCCGTCGTAGACGAAATTGCCCAGCAATATGAAGGGCAGGTCAAGGTAGTAAAAGTTAATACCGACGAGAATCCTAACGTGGCCAGCCAATACGGTATCCGCAGCATTCCGACGCTGATGATATTTAAGGGCGGTCAACGTGTGGATATGGTGGTTGGGGCAGTTCCGAAAACTACTCTGGCCAACACTCTGGAAAAGTACATTTAACTCAACTGCGAGCGGTTTCGCGCTGTTCTTTTTGGGCAGCGAAAGCTCACTCGCTTCAGAACCGGGGCAAAGCTACTGGAAAAGTTATTAGTGGCCAGCAGGGCAATTTGCTGGTCGCTATTAGCTTCTAAATTTAGCTTGCCCCTTAATTTTTAGTAGCGACAATTTGTTATCGTTTCGGAAAAATTCATGATTCGTTCTGGGTCTGGTCAAGGTTTTGAGTCCCTCCAAGCTGAAGTGATGGATTTGCTCGATCGCTTGCCAATGTTGAAGCACTCTGAGTGGATCGAACGATCGCTCTCTACTATAGTGCAAATGGCCAGAGAGGATCTCGATCGCCTAGACTTGAAGATTATTGCGGCGTCGCTCCGAGATATGGAGAGCGCTTTTGAGATGTTTTATCCTTACCGCCACGTTCGCAAAATTGTGATTTTTGGTTCGGCGAGGGTGTCACCGCAATCTGCGGAATATTTGATGGCCAGAGACTTTGCGCGGGCGATGGCCGAGCAGGGGTTTATGGTGATTACTGGCGGCGGCGGGGGAATTATGCAGGCGGGGAACGAGGGGGCGACTGCTGAACGTTCTTTTGGGCTGAACATTCAGTTACCTTTCGAGCAGAGTTCTAATCCTTTTATTGCCGGCGATCGCAAATTGCTCAATTTTAAATATTTTTTCACTCGCAAGTTATTTTTTCTCCGGGAGAGCGATGCTTTAGCTCTGTTTCCGGGCGGTTTCGGCACTCTGGACGAGGCTTTTGAGTGTCTGACTTTGATTCAAACTGGCAAGTTCGGGCCGGCTCCTGTGGTATTGATCGATCGACCGGGAGGAGATTATTGGCACGATTGGAATTATTTTGTGCAAAAACAATTGCGCGGCCGGGGTTTGATTTCAGTCAACGATCGCAGCCTGTATACGATTACTGACGATGTAAATGTCGCTTGCGAGGCGATCGGTAGTTTTTATCTGGTTTATCACTCCTGCCGCTACGTGCGCGAAAAATTGGTAATTCGCTTGAAAACAGAGCTTTCTGAGGAGAATGTCGATCGGTTAAATACTGATTTTAGCGATATTGTTGTTACCGGAAAAATTGAAAAAAGTCAAGCTTTGGAACCGGAAATAGGAGATGCAAGTTTCGATATGCCGCGCCTAGTTTTGCATTTCAACCAGCGGGATTTGGGGCGGCTTTATCAGCTAATTGCTGCTATTAATCAAATGGGTGCAGCTTCGCCGGCGGCGGCGCATCCAGAACAAAAGTAGTTATTAGTTATCAGTCATTAGTCATTTTAAATATGGGTGAGATTAGATAGAAGTTGGACAACTTGTATTTTGACAAAAGCGCTCTGCTGAGATAAGTTTTTGTAAAAAGTAAAGAAAAAAGCGTCCAAGAGCCAAAGAAAATATTGTCAATACCTTGATGGCGTTGTTTGGGAAAAAAACAGCAAAATGCTAGACCTGCTGCTAATTGCAATTTTGGGATTTCTCGGCAGTTTCGGTCACTGCGCTGGGATGTGCGGCCCGCTGACAATGGCGTTTTCTCTTTCTAATTCCCGCAACGATAAATTAGCTGCTTTCCGCTTTCATTTGCTGCTAAATTTGGGGAGAATTACTGCTTACGCTTTGGTTGGTGCTGCAATTGGCGGGCTGGGTTCGGTGTTAATTGCTGGCGGACTTTTGGCAGGTACGGGTAGCGAATTGCGGCGGGCGATCGCACTTCTGACGGGCATGATGCTGATTTGGTTCGGAGTAGTGCAAATTCAACCGAACTTGCTGCCGGGATTGCCGCTGCTGCACCCAATGTCGCACGATCGAGTCGGACAAGCAATGAGCAAGCTTTCGGCACAAAAAAAATGGTGGGTGCCGGTTGCTTTGGGTTTGCTTTGGGGTTTGATTCCCTGCGGTTTCCTCTACGCGGCGCAGATTAAGGCGGCGGAAACCGGAAACCCGGTTTTGGGTGCGGCGACGATGCTGGCTTTTGGACTCGGCACGCTGCCAACTATGCTGGGAGTGGGTTTTTTGGCTGGCAGATTGAGCGCGGACAAGCGCAGTCAACTGTTTCGTGCGGGTGGTTGGGTGACGGTGGCGATCGGGATTCTTACCTTGCTGCGAACCGATGAAATGGTTGATTTTACCGGCCACGCAGCGCTGCTGTGCTTGATGCTAGCACTGTTGGCGCGTCCGGTTAGCAAGTTTTTGCCGCAACTGTTGCGCTATCGCCGCGCCTTGGGTGTGGGCGCGTTTGTCCTAGCACTCGCCCACACGTTTCATATGCTGGATCATACGCTGAAGTGGAATTTTGACGCGCTATCTTTTATGTTGCCGCAGCACCAGTTGGGAATGGTGGCTGGGATGATGGCGCTGCTGTTGATGTTGCCGGCGGCGGTTACAAGTTGCGATCGCATTCAAAGTTATTTAGGCCAACTGTGGCGAATGCTTCACCTGTTAAGCGTTCCAGCTTTCTTGCTGTGCGCTGTACACGCTGCACTCATCGGTTCCCACTATCTCGGCGGTTTTGAATGGAAGTTGCACAATCAACTGCTGACAGCGGTGTTAGCGCTGGTTGTGGTATTAGTTATGTTTGTGCGATCGCGCTTATTTTGGTCAGTTTTATCACTAGAAAATTTCTATGTTTCCCCTGTCAAACAAAAGTAAAAGTTTAGGATTGTTAGTATTTTTGGGATTGCTAGTTGAAGCAGAAATTCCCAGTGCGTCGCAGTTAAACTCAATTTCAGTTTTAGCGCACGAAGTCGAAGTATCCGGGGATGTCGCAGCTACCTTTCACCTCGAACCCAACCACAATCCCCGCGCCGGACAGCCTGCGAGAGTTTGGTTTGCGCTGACTCGCAGGGGCGGTCAAATTATCCCCTTAGAGCAGTGCAATTGCAAATTAGCGGTTTATCCAAAAGAGCGCCAAGAAGGGGATAAGCCACTGATGCAGCCGCCTTTAAAAGCCATATCTGCCGAGAAATATCAAGGGATTCCGGGAGCTGATATCGTGTTTCCCAAGGCTGGAATTTACGAAATTGAATTGAGCGGAACCGCCAAAAATAAAGCTAATTTTAAACCCTTTAAACTGACTTATAGAGTCACAGTTCGCTAAGAGAATCTTTCCATCACCGAACATAAATCTTGTAGGGTCGGGTTCACCGATAAGAATTGCCTAAAACCCACAATCTCATAAACCCGCCCCCACCCAACGGCAAATCATAATCTAGCTATTTTAACATACAAGAAAATACAATCGAAATCTGTATAAAACCTTAAAAATTCCCAACTCTACAAAATGTCACAAATTTTTACACTACATTATAACCAGTGTCCATTATGGAATTTGTGCAAGCTAACCTCTTTTGAACTGAGCAAAGGATATAACGATGGATATCTTATCTAACACCGTGGCGCTATCGCGGATGCAATTTGCGCTAACCGCCATATTTCATATGCTGTGGCCAGTTCTGACAACTGGAATGGGGATTTATCTGGTAATTGTTGAAGGAATGTGGCTGAAAACTCGCAATCCCGACTACTACCATCACGCTCGTTTTTGGTCTAAACTCTACGTCCTTAACTTCGGTATTGGAGTAGCTTCAGGAATTCCGATGGAATTTCAGTTTGGCACTAATTGGGCACCATTTTCTGAAGCTGTTGGTGACTTTTTTGGCAGCATTTTGGGCTTTGAAGCTTCAATGGCATTTATGCTAGAAGCCGGCTTTTTAGGAATTATGCTGTTTGGTTGGGAGCGCGTTCACCCGATCGTCCATTATTTCGCTACAATCATGGTAGCCTTCGGCGCTAACCTATCCACAGTCTGGATTTTAGTCGCTAACTCTTGGCTGCAAACTCCTGCGGGCGGAGAAATGGTCAATGACAAGTTTATTGTCAGCGATTACTTTCAAGCAATTATGAACCCGTTCGCATTAAACAGCATTCTTCATATGTTTTTTGCGACGTTAGAAACTTCGCTGTTTGTCATTGGCGGAATTAGCGCGTGGTACATTCTCAATAAGCGCAATCAAGCCTTTTTTTCCAAGTCTTTAAAAATTGCCATAGCGACAGCAATCGCCGTTGCACCTTTGCAGATATACATCGGACATTTGAGTGCCGAACAAGTTTATCACTATCAACCCACTAAATTAGCAGCAATCGAAGCTAAGTGGGAAACTTCACCAGCGGGAGAGTCAGCCGATTGGACTTTGCTAGCTTTGCCTAATGAAAAAGCCCAAAAAAATGATTGGGAAATTAGCATTCCCAATGGCTTAGGATACGTTCTGGAATTCAAACAAAAACTCTCCGAACCCGTACTCGGATTGAAGGAATGGAAGCCAGAAGATAGACCCCGGATGGTGGGTTTAATCTACTATTGTTTCCGCATCATGTCCGGGATTGGATTCTTCTTTTTAGGACTGATGCTGTTCAGTATAATTCAGTGGCTGCGAGGCAAACTTTCTGCTGAAAATATTAGCAGTCAACCTTGGCTGATGCGCGCTTGGGTATTAGCTGCTCCGCTGGGATATATTGCTGTAGAATCGGGTTGGATTGTCCGCTGTGTCGGCAGACAACCGTGGGCTTTATACGGGCAAATTCGCACTGCTGACGCGGTGTCAAACATCCCCGCCAGCAATGTTTTAACTTCTCTGAGTCTCTTTGCCGTTGTTTACAGCTTTTTGTTTGTTTGTGCCTTGTATTTTGGCAGCCGAATTATCCGCACAGGCCCTAATTTAAGTCTGCCTGTGCCAGGTTTAGACAATGAACCTGCAATCGAAACTCAACCTGCAGAACACATTCCCGATCAACGTCCCGTAGAAGCACAACAATAGGAGATTTTATGCAAGCTTTGGAGCATTTTCTCCCACAAGTTTGGTTTGTAGTTTTGGCTTTGTTTCTCCTGCTATATGTCATGCTAGACGGTTTTGACTTAGGAGTAGGCATCCTGTCTCTGACTGCTGACGACGAGGAACGCAGGGGCATTTTAATGACGAGTTTGGGCAACGTTTGGGATGCTAACGAAACTTGGCTGGTGTTGATGGGAGGCGCTTTATTTGGCGCATTTCCCCTCGCTTACGGCACGATTTTAACAGCGCTGTACATACCGATTTGCATGATGCTTTTTGGTTTGATATTTCGCGCTGTAGCCTTTGAATTTCGCGAGCATTCTAATCGCAAATTATTCTGGAATTATGCCTTTGGTGCTGGCAGTTTTTTAGCAGCTTTAGCTCAAGGATTTGCCTTGGGGGCCGTGCTCGAAGGCATTGCGGTTGATGAAGCCGGTCACTTTGTAGGTTCTACTTGGGATTGGCTGGATTGGCGATCGCTCTTGGTTGCTTTGACGCTGATTCAAGGCTATGTTTTGATCGGTTCAACCTATCTAATTATGAAAACGGAGGGCGAACTGCAAACAAATCACTACCGCACGGCTAAAATTGCGGCGGTGACAACTTTAATCGGAGCGATTTTAATTACAATTGCCACTCCGATTTTTTACGAAAGTGCTAGATCCAGGTTGTTTGAGAAACCGCTAGTTTATGTCTTTGCCGCGATTCCTTTGTTGGGAGTGCTGTTGGTGGGACTGCTGCTGAAAAGTCTCGAAAACAAAGAAGAACGCACGCCGTTTGTCTGGACGATTCTGATTTTTTTGCTTACTTTCATCGGCTTGGGATTGATTGTTTTTCCCTACATTATTCCCTCGCAAATCACGATTTACCAAGCCGCAGCTTCCCCCAGCGCCCTGGTATTTATGATTGTGTTTATGGGCATTCTGATCCCGATTATGATTTTTTACAACATCTACAATTATGTTGTGTTTCGGGGTAAGGTTGTCGGTGGCCACTACGGGGAGTAAAGCATAATAAAACCGCCGATGCAGGCAAATATACGCAGATAGTATCAAGTTTATATACTGGTTTATCTGCGTATATTTGCGGTTAAAAATTACAAAATATTGTTTTATGATACCATCAAAACTTACGCAACCATACTAGACATAACATAGCGCCAATAGTGCAGAATAGGGAAAGGAACTGGTCGAGAATTAGCGATCGCACGTCATGCGATTTGAAATTTGAGATGTGAGATTTGAGATTGCTCGCACGGATGAGTCCGGGGCTTGCGATCGGGAGGCGCAGCTTTTTCCACAGGTACACGGCTGAATCTGGGGGCTTGTGACCAAATTGCTTGATTGTCAAATAATAGTTGATAAACATAGGGAAAAAATTACAGTTAATTCTGTGCCTAGCGAGGGTGCAGAGTTGGCGATCGCTATCTTTGTCAAATAATAAAATACAATGGAATAGAAGGTTTTAATTTAACTGTTTTATAATAAAGGGTCAACCAGTTATGGATGCGATCGCCCATTTGTCAGGTTATGAGATTACAGAGCAACTTTATGCAGGTACACGTACCCTAGTCTATCGAGGCATCCGTACCCGTGACCAATATCCAGTCGTCCTCAAACTGCTGCGAAACGAATACCCCACCTTCAACGAACTCGTCCAGTTTCGCAACCAATATACCATTGCCAAAAATCTAGACTTCCCTCACATCGTCAAACCCCTGACGCTGGAAGTATACCAGAATAGCTATGCCCTAGTAATGGAGGACTTTGGCGGAGTCTCCCTACCTACTTATCTCAAAACAGCAACAAATCAAACCCAATCATCTCAAGCTTTACCTTTAGCAGAATTTCTCCAACTCGCCATACAACTAACAGACATTATCCAGTATCTCTACCAAAAGCGAGTCATTCACAAAGATATTAAACCCGCTAATATTCTCATTAATCCCGACACCAAACAAATTCAACTAATTGACTTTAGTATTGCATCCCTCCTACCACGAGAAACCCAAGAAATCCAGAATCCGAATATTTTAGAAGGAACATTAGCCTATCTCTCCCCCGAACAAACAGGACGGATGAATCGAGGTATTGACTATCGTAGTGACTTTTATTCTCTGGGTGTGACCTTTTATGAATTGTTAACAGGACAGTTGCCATTTATCTCTGATGATCCGATGAAATTGGTGCATTGTCACCTCGCCAAACAGTCGAAACCTATCCATCTAATAAATCCAGAAGTTCCCATAATTTTATCAAAAATTGTCAGTAAGCTGATGGCGAAAAATGCCGAAAAACGCTATCAAAGTGCATTAGGACTAAAGCACGATTTAGAAAATTGTTTATTTCAGTTACAAAAAACAGCCAAGATAGAAGATTTTGAACTCGGAAAGCGAGATATTAGCGATCGCTTTACTATCCCCGAAAAGCTCTACGGTAGAGAAAAAGAAGTCGATCGACTATTAGCTGCCTTTGAGCGAGTTAGCACAGGCAGCACCGAAATGATGCTAGTAGCAGGTTTTTCGGGAATTGGGAAAACCGCCGTTGTCAATGAAGTTCATAAACCCATTGTCCGTCAGCGCGGCTATTTTATCAAAGGCAAATACGATCAATTTCAACGGAACATTCCATTCAGTGCCTTTGTGCAAGCCTTCCGAGACTTAATGGGTCAATTGCTATCAGAATCGGATACCCAACTGCAAACATGGAAAACCCAGATTTTAGCAGCAGTGGGAGACAACGGACAAGTCTTGATTGATGTGATTCCTGAGTTAGAACGCATAATTGGCGCTCAACCTCCTGCAACAGAATTGTCAGGAAGTGCAGCCCAAAATCGATTTAATCTGCTCATGCAGAAATTTATGCAAGTTTTCACGAGCAAAGAACATCCTTTAGTGATGTTTTTGGATGACTTGCAATGGGCGGATTCAGCCTCCCTGAATTTGCTACAATTATTGATGAAGGAGACAGGATATTTATTAGTATTGGGGGCATATCGAGATAATGAAGTTTCGCCAGTGCATCCATTTATCTTAACAGTGGATGAGATAGTTAAAACTGGGGCAACAGTGAATACGATTACTTTGCAACCGTTAAGCGAACCCGATATGAATTTGTTGGTGGCGGATACGCTGAATTGCGAATCATCCCTTGCCCAACCTTTGACAAAATTAGTCTATCAAAAAACTCAGGGCAACCCTTTCTTTGCCACTCAGTTTCTCAAGGCATTACATGACGATAAGCTAATTACTTTTAATTGGGATATTCGCCATTGGCAGTGTGATATGGCCCAAGTCAAAACCTTAGCTATCACTGATGATGTCGTGGAATTCATGGCATTGCAATTGCAGAAGTTGCCCAGAGAAACTCAGGATTATCTCAAATTAGCTGCTTGTATTGGCTCGCAGTTTGATTTGAATACGTTAGTAATTGTCAGTGAGAAATCTGCTGGAATGACGGCTGCGGCTTTATGGAAAGCATTGCAGGAAGGTTTGGTGATTCCCACAACCAAAATCTATAAGTTCTTTACCCAATCGGATAGTAATGAAGTTTTCAAGGCTTCAGCTAATCCAACTTATCGATTTTTACACGATCGCGTCCAGCAAGCTGCATATTCACTCATTCCCGATTCACAGAAAAAAGCAACGCATCTTAAAATCGGACAATTACTCCAGCAAAATTTATCAGAAATAGAGCAAGAGGAAAAACTCTTTGAGATTGTCAGGCATTTGAACCAAGGAGAAGAGTTAATTACCCAACATAGCGAACGAGAAGCATTAGCTCAAATAAACTTAAAAGCGGCACAGAAATCCAGAAGTTCTACAGCTTATGCTGCGACAATAATCTATGTACAAACCGGGATTGAGTTACTGACAGCTAACTGCTGGCAAAGTCAGTATGAATTGACTCTAAACCTCTATGTTGGTGCTACCGAAGCTGCTTATTTGAATGCTGACTTTGACAGCATGGAACAAATGGCAGAATTGGTGTTGAAAAAAGCTCAGTCGATTTTAGACAAAGTTAAAATTTATCAAATTTCAATCACTGCACAGACAGCTCAGGGCAAAATATTAGAAGCGATCGCAGTGGGCAGAAACGCGCTAGGACAATTAGGAGTTGAACTCCCCACTGAACCTGACGAAGCCTCGATCGGCAATGCACTACAAGCCCTGGCCAGCCAACTCCAAAACAAACGGATTGAAGAACTAGCTAATTTGCCAGTAATGACCGATGCCAAGGCTAAGGCAGCAATGGAAGTGATGGCAATGTTGTTTTCACCTATTTTTATTGGAGTACCAGGTTTGCTGCCCCTACTTAGCTCGGCTATGGTGAGTTTATCGCTCTCCTTTGGGAATACATCCGCATCGACGGTAGGGTATGTAATTCATGGCATGGTGCTGTGTGCCTTTTTTGGAGATGCAAAAAGGGGCTACGGTTTTGGCAAATTGGCGATCTCATTGTTTGACCAGTTTAATGTACAGGAATTCAAATCCGTAATTGCCAATCTATTTGGAAGCTTTGTTCAGCATCACCAGGAAGCCGTGAGGGCAACGATACCGATGTTGAAAGCTGGATACACGGCTGGCATGGAAACTGGCGATTTTCTTAGCGCTGGCTTCAGTATATTGGATTATTTCTACGCCAACTTTTTCAGTGGGGTAGAACTAGACACTTGGGAACCGGAAATAGCAGGTTATAGCGCTGCTTTGGCTCAGGCAAAACAATATACTCCTCTGGCTTATTTGGATATGAAGCGGCAGACGGTACTGAATTTGACTGAAGCCGTTAGTCAACCGGATTGCTTAATGGGAACTGCCTACGATGAAACAGTGATGCTTCCCAAGCACCATCAGGATAATGAACTCAGTGCGATCGCTCTTGTCTACATTTACAAACTACTGCTTGCCTACTCCTGGGGCAATTATCCGGCTGCCTTAAACTACATTTGCCAAGCCAATCCGTATTTGATGGCATTATCGGGATTGGTTCATGTTCCCATTTTCCATTTCTATGCAGCCCTGACGCACCTGGCACTTTTACCCACACACCCAGAAACCGAGCAAGCTTCCATTCTTGCCTCTGTGGAAACCCATCAAACGACTCTGCACCAATGGGCGCAAAATGCTCCTATGAATCATCTGCATAAGTGGTATTTGGTTGAAGCAGAACGGCAGCGGGTTTTGGGCAATAAAGCAGATGCACTTGAAATGTACGATCGCGCCATCCAACTAGCTCAAGAAAATCAATTCATCAACGAAGAAGCCCTCGCCAACGAACTAGCAGCGAAATTCTACTTGGAATGGGGCAAAGAAAAAGTAGCTCAAGCCTACATGATTGAAGCATATTATTGTTATGCCCGATGGGGAGCTAAAGCCAAAATTGAGGATTTGGAAAAACGTTATCCTCGCCTACTCGGTATTATCCTTCAGCAACCTCAATCCTCTACTTCCTTTAAGGAAACGATCGCCCGGGGAACGATTACTTATACCCACTCTTCTAGCAGCCACTCGGAATTTCTAGATTTGCCTACTCTGATCGACGCCTCTCAAGCCATTTCTGGGGAAATTGAACTAGATAAACTCCTGACTACTCTTTTAAAAATAGCGATCGCGAATGCTGGCGCCACTAAGTGTGTCTTATTGCTCAAACAAAAACAGTATTTACAGGTAGCGGCGCTTGTAGCAGAGGGACAGGAACCTGAGCTATTACCATCAATACCTCTAGAATCCAGTAAGGATGTAGCAATTAGTTTGGTTAACACTGTCAAGCGTAGTTTGAAACCTTTGGTAATAGCTGATGCTAGGGTAAGTTCCCAGGTTGCGAGCGATCGCTATATTGAACAGCACCAGCCGATCAGTGTTCTGTGTATTCCAATTCTTAATCAAGGGCAGTTGATAGGAGTTTTATACCTGGAAAATAACCTGACGGTTGGCGCATTTACGAGCGATCGCATAGAAGTGCTAAATTTGCTGGCTTCTCAAGCTGCTATTTCCTTAGAAAATGCCCGTTTGTATCAACAATCTCAACAAGCATTTACCGCTCTCAAACAAGCACAAATAAAAATAGTTCAAAGCGAAAAAATGTCAGCGTTGGGAAACTTAGTGGCAGGGGTTGCCCACGAAATTAATAATCCCGTTGGTTTTCTGGGTGGTAATATTCAACCCGCCTTAGATTATATCAAAGATTTGTTTGGATTGCTCGATTTGTATGAACAAAAATATCCCCAACTCGATCCAGAGATTCAAGAGGAAATCGAGAACATCGATCTTGACTACATCCGGGAAGACTTACCGAAATTAGTAGGTTCGATGCGGGAAGGCGTGAAGCGGATTCGGGATATTAGTACCAGTCTACGGACATTCTCCCGTGCGGATACTAACTATCCCGTAGCTTGCAATATCCACGATGGCATCGATAGCACCATTATGATCCTGAAACATCGCCTCAAGGCTAACGATACTCGTCCAGAAATCAAAGTGATTAGGGAATATGGGAATTTGCCACCCGTGGAGTGTTATGCCGGACAGTTGAATCAAGTATTTATGAATTTGTTAGGTAATGCGATCGATGCTTTGGAGGAATCAAACCAAGGAAGACCTTATGCAGAAATAGTCAATGAAATTACCATTAAAACAGACATTTCTCTCGACAAAAAACAAGCGGTGATTTGCATTAAAGATAACGGTGTAGGCATGAGTGAAACCGTGCAAGAGAACATTTTTGATGAGTTATTTACTACCAAGGAAGTAGGGAAAGGGACGGGGTTGGGATTGGCGATCGCACGGCAGATTGTGGTTGAGAAACACGGCGGTACAATAGAGGTAAATTCAGTATTGAGAGAAGGGACGGAGTTTACAATTTTATTGCCGATGAAAGGATAAGACTATCTTGATAGATGACAATCTTTCTCTTCAAAGGTGAAAAAGAATAAAAGCGGTAGAGTCGATCGGCTGGGGATGTCGCAGTTCTATTTTCCTCAGACTCGACCAATAAAAGTATATACTTAGTTACAAGAGTCAATGTCTAAGATGGAGTAATCCATAGGAGTACCGCAGTGGATTTGACAAACCGAATTTCTGGATATCATCTGCTTGAGGAACTATACTGCGGTTCGAGAACCCTAGTTTATCGAGCCATCCGAGAAAAAGACCAGCTTCCGGTTGTCATCAAACTATTAAATCGAGACTATCCCAGCTTCAGCGAACTGCTGCAATTCCGCAACCAGTATACCATCGCCAAAAACCTACGTCTGCCTGGAGTAGTTGAACCCTACAATTTGGAGTCCTATCGCCACAGCTATGCCCTAGTAATGGAGGATTTTGGCGGTATTTCCCTACGAGACTACGCCCAAGAGGCCTCGCTGACTCTAGCAGAAATATTAGAAATAGCCATTCAAATAACTGACATCCTTCACGGATTGTACCAAAACCGAGTCATCCACAAAGATATTAAGCCAGCTAACGTCCTGATTCATCCCGAAACTAAACAAGTCAAACTGATTGACTTTAGCATCGCCTCCCTACTTCCGAGAGAAACTCAAGAAATTCAAAATCCCAACGTCTTAGAGGGAACCCTCGCCTATATTTCTCCCGAACAAACCGGACGAATGAACCGAGGTATTGACTACCGCACCGACTTTTATTCTCTGGGAGCAACCTTTTACGAATTGCTGACAGGAAAACTGCCATTTGAATGTGACGACCCGATGGAGTTGGTTCACTGCCATATTGCCAAACAACCTCCTTCAATAAACAGCAAAGAAATCCCGCAGGTGGTTTCGGATATTGCCATGAAGCTGATGGCAAAAAATGCCGAAAAGCGCTATCAAAGTGCCTTGGGATTGAAGCATGACTTAGAACGGTGTTTGCAGCAGTGCCAAGAAACTGGAAAAATTGAAACTTTTGAGTTAGGAACGCGGGATGTATGCGATCGCTTCCTAATTCCAGAAAAGCTTTATGGTCGAGAAACTGAAGTATCAACTCTCCTGCAAGCATTTGATCGAGTGAGTGTGGGTGCAACAGAAATGATGCTGGTAGCAGGTTTTTCGGGAATTGGTAAAACTGCGGTTGTCAACGAAGTTCATAAACCGATTGTACGTCAGCGTGGTTATTTCATTAAAGGCAAATATGACCAATTTCAACGTAACATTCCCTTTTCAGCCTTTGTACAAGCCTTCCGGGATTTAATGGGGCAATTATTAACTCTAAGCGATGCTCAAATCCAACAGTGGAAAAATAAGCTTTTAGAAGCTGTTGGGGAAAACGGACAAGTAATTATTGAAATCATCCCCGAATTAGAAATAATTATTGGTCCACAGCCACTCCCCATAAAATTATCAGGAACGGCAGCCCAAAATCGCTTTAATTTATTATTTCAAAAATTTACTAAAATTTTTACCAGCTTAGAACGTCCATTAGTGATGTTTTTAGATGATTTGCAATGGGCCGATTCAGCATCCCTAAATTTAATGCAGGTTTTAATGGGTGATACAGGTCATCTTTTATTAATTGGTGCGTATCGTGATAATGAAGTCCACCCCGCACATCCATTAATGTTGACTTTTAGTGAGATTCAAAAAACACGAACCACGATTAATACGATTAGTTTAGCACCCCTAAATCCAGTTACAGTGAATCAATTAGTTGCTGATACCCTTAAATGTACAGAAAGTGTGGCAGGGAATTTTTCGGGATTGATCTATCAAAAAACTCAAGGAAATCCGTTTTTTGCCACTCAGCTTCTCAAGGCCTTACATCAAGATAAACTGATTCAGTTTAACTTTACTGAGAGTTGTTGGCAATGTGATATTGCACAAGTAAATCAGCTTGTGGTTACAGATGATGTAGTTGAATTTATGGCGTTGCAATTAGGAAAACTGCCTCCCTCAACTCAACAGGTGTTACAGCTAGCTGCTTGTATAGGGAATCAGTTTGATTTGGCGACGTTGGCGATCGTTTCAGAACAATCCCCAATCGAAGCGGCTGCAAGTTTATGGACAGCCATGCAGGAAGGTTTGATCTTACCCCAAAGTGAAGTTTATAAGTTTTATGTTGGAGAAGAACCTCAACCAGTTGACCAAGAAAATTCTGAGATTGTTGCATATAGATTTTTACATGACCGAGTGCAACAAGCGGCGTACTCCCTAATCCCCGCCCATGAAAAACAAACCGTTCACCTGAAGATTGGACATTTACTCCTGAGTAACACACCTGAAAGCAACCGGGAAGAACACATTTTTGAAATCGTCAGTCAACTCAATGTTGCTGCTGAATCAATCGCCCAATCCGCAGAACGTCAAACATTGGCGCAATTTAACCTGATGGCAAGTCGCAAGGCAAAAGCGGCGAGCGCCTATACTTCCGCCTGCAAATATGCCCAGGTGGGTATTGGGTTACTCACTCAAAACAGTTGGCAGCATCAGTATGAGTTGACCCTAGCACTCCATCAAGTCGCCACAGAAGCCGCCTATATGAGTGGTGATTTAGAGCAGATGGCAGCCAATGCCCGCCTTGTCCTAAATCATGCCAAAACCCCATTAGATCAAATCAGCGCCTATGAAGTGAAGATTGAGGCATTGACTACTCAGGGTCAATTTACTCAAGCGATCGCGGCGGCACTTGCGATCTTAAAGCAATTGGGAGTGGAACTGCCCGCAGTCCCTAGCGAGGAAGATGTGGCGGCTGCCTTTAGTACCGTCTCAGATGCGATTGGAGAGCGTTTACCTGGTGAGTTACTCAACCTCAGCCAAGCAAGGGATGTGAACATCCTGGCAGCGGCTCGAATTTTGACAACGGTAGCACCCTGCGCTTATCTGTCTTTGCCACGGTTGTATTTATTGGTGATTTTAAAAAAGGTTTATCTGTCCGTCGTGTATGGCAATGAGTCAACCTCGACCTTTAGTTATGTCTCTTATGGGATATTGATGTGTGGTGTGTTGGGAAACGTTGAATTAGGTTATGAATTCGGTCAGTTAGCCCTCGACCTGCTATCACGTTATCCAAATTCCGAATTAAAGGGGAAAACTTTATCAATGGTCTATGTGTACACCAGGCATTGGAAAATGCACCTGCGTGAGACATTACACCCCTTGCAGATGACCTATTGTAGTTGTTTAGATGTAGGCGATTTGGCTTTCGCGGGCTACTGTGCCTATAACTACGGTTTTTACTCCTATTTTGCAGGGCAGAATTTAACGCAACTGGAGCCGGAAGTTGCCGGATATTGTGAAGCGCTCAAGCACCTCAAGCAAAATCTAACTCTGACTTATTCCCAGTTGACTCGACAAATTCTGCTGAATTTAATGGGGGATGCAGATAACGTGGTGCTGTTGAGCGGTGCAGCGTACAATGAACAGCATCAACTTCCATTACATGAAACAACGGGCGATCGCACCGGATTAGCATTGCTTTGGGTTAACAAACTGGTTTTGTCCTATCTGTTTTCAGAGTTTGAACAAGCTGTAGAACAGGCTGGGCAGGCAAGACAGTATTTGGATGCTATTCTTGCTTTTTTCTATGTACCAATCTTTCATTTCTATGAGTCTTTAGCCCAATTAGCATGGTTGGGGCAACTCTCAGATCCAGAACAGCAGCAAATGAAAGAAGGCATCGCGGCCAACCAAGAAAAACTCAAATACTGGGCAATTTATGCGCCCATGAATTTTTTGCACAAGTTTCATTTAGTCGAGGCGGAACGAGAGCGAGTACAAGGTAATAAAGCTGAGGCAATAGATTTGTACGATCGCGCCATCCAACTAGCTAAAGAAAATCAATTCCTCCAAGAGGAAGGATTAGCCAACGAATTAGCTGCCAAGTTCTATCTAGATTGGGGCAAACAAAAAGTTGCCGCAAGCTATATGCAGGAAGCGTATTACTGTTATGCCCGTTGGGGAGCAAAAGCCAAAATAGAAGACCTAGAACAACGCTATCCTCAATTACTTGGGCCCATCCTAAATCAGCCAAAACTTCGTTTTAATCCTCTAGAAACGCTGGCAACGATTAGCAAGCCTTCACAGACTTCTAGCAATAGCAGTACCAGTATTTCCGATGCCCTGGATTTCGCATCTATTGTGCAAGCTGCTCAAGCTTTATCCAGTAAAATTCAGCTTGAGGAATTGCTCAGCACCCTCAATCAAATTATTTTAAAAACTTCGGGCGCAGAAACTTGTGCTTTGCTACTCCCCCATCAGGATGAATGGCAAATCCGGGCAATCACTCACATCAATCCAGATAACGAGTTACCCACAACCTTACTGCAAACCCAACCCATAGAAGGCTCGGCGGTGCTTCCGCTCAAGCTGATTTATTATGTCAAACATACCCTGGAAACTGTGGTTATTGAAGGTGGCAAAACTGATATTCCAGGTTTAATGAATGACTGTACGCTCCAGTATCACTCTCAGAGTATGCTATGTACTCCGATTCTCGATCGCGGGAACTTAGTTGGGATACTTTATCTCGAACATAGCTCGACAAAAGGAGTGTTTACTCGCGATCGTCTGCTCATCCTCCACTTCCTCTGCACTCAGGCTGCCATTTCCCTAGAAAATGCGCGATTGTATCAGCAAGCGCAGGACTATGCCCACCAGGTGGAACAATCACAACTGCAATTAGTGCAGAGCGAAAAAATGTCGGCGTTGGGGAATTTAGTGGCGGGGGTTGCCCATGAAATTAATAATCCAGTTGGATTTATTTCTGGCAATATTCATGAAGCGATCGCCGCCGTCAAAGATATTACAGAATACTTGCAACTCTATCAAGAAAAATTTCCCTCTCCGGGTGAGGAGATTGAAGAAAAAGCAGAAGAGATGGACATTGAATATCTCTTAGAAGATTTACCCAAAATGTTGAATTCGATGCAAGTCGGGTGCGATCGCATTCAAGGTATCAGCACCAGTCTTCGTACCTTCTCCCGCGCCGACAAAGATTACAAAGTTCCTTTCAATATTCATGACGGAATTAACAGTACGATTTTGATTCTCAAACACAGATTGAAAGCGAACGAACAGCGTCCAGCGATTGAAGTTGTCAAAGACTACGGGAACTTGCCCTCAGTGGATTGCTTCCCCGGACAATTAAATCAGGTGTTTATGAATATATTGGCCAATGCCATTGATGCACTGGAAGAATCAAATCTGGAACCGAGTTTAGAGAAGATTAAAGCCCCAGCCCATTGCATCACGATTCGCACAGAAAGACAGTCTAAGGAATGGGTAACGATTCGCATTTCTGACAACGGCCCAGGGATAGCAGATGAGATAAAAGGTCATATTTTTGACCACTTATTTACAACGAAAGGTGTGGGTAAAGGCACGGGATTGGGTTTGGCGATCGCACGGCAGATTGTAGTTGAGAAACACTCTGGTATGCTAGAAGTCAACTCAACTTTAGGTAGAGGTACAGAATTTATAATTTCACTGCCATGTTGAGCATTACCTTGGTAATTTATATCGTTTCCGGTTGCATCGGAATGATTTAACCGCAGAGGGCGCAGAGAACGCAGAGGGAGAGAATACAGAGATGAATAATTCCGATGCTACCGGATTTGATATTATAGCCAATTTGGGGATTTTTCTTGAAACTTAAAAGTTTTTTACACCCCACTTTACAATTTATAGTGAGCGATAACTTTTGCCAAATTCTTGATTCTTCCGTCGCACTAATTCATAAAGGAATCTCGATCGCAAATTCCGTACCTTCTCCTACGGTGGAACGGCAGATCAAGGCTCCGGCGTGTTTTTCCGCGACAATTCGGTAACTGATGGCTAACCCCAAACCAGTGCCTTTTCCCATCGGTTTTGTCGTGAAAAACGGGTCAAATAATCGGCTCCGCACGTCTTCTGTCATGCCGATCGCATTATCGGCAATGCGGATACAAATACTATTTTCGTTCAGGGCTTCTGTGTGAATGCTAATAGTTGGTTTCCAATCGTCGCCGTCGGCTGCCGCTCGCCTTTTTTGGTTGCAAGCATCTTCCAAGGCGTCAATACTGTTGCTAAGCAGGTTCATAAATACCTGATTAAGCTGACCTGCATAACATTCAATTAAAGGGATTTTACCATAATTTTTGATTATTTGAATTTCGGGATAGTCGCCTCTGGCGCGAAGTTTGTTGTGTAAAATTAGGAGCGTATTGTCTATGCCTTCGTGAAGGTTGGTAGGCTTTTTTACCGAGTCGTCTAAACGTGAGAAATTTCGCAAGCTCAGAACTATTTCGCGAATGCGATCGGCTCCCATTTTCATCGAACATAATATTTTTAGTAAATCTTCTCTCAGAAATTCTAAATCGATATTGTTAATACATTCTTGAACTTCTACCACGGGCTGAGGATAGTGTTTTTGGTAAAGTTCCACAAGCTGCAACAAGTCTCTGATATATTGGCTGGCGTAGGAAATATTGCCGTAGATAAAACTGACAGGGTTATTAATTTCGTGAGCTACTCCCGCTACCATTTGACCGAGACTTGACATTTTTTCGGTATGAATTAGGTGAGCTTGAGTTTCTCGGAGTTCTTTGAGAGCAATTTCTAGCTGCTGGGCTCTATTGTTGGCGATCGCCTCGGAGAGCCGCAAAGCATCCTCCGCTGCTTTGCGCTCTGTTATGTCAAAAATGGCGCCGTTGAGGGATAAAACTTCACCGTCTGCGTTGAAAAGGGCTTGACCTTTCTCTACAACCCACCGCACATTTCCGTCGCAGTGCATTAGGCGATATTCGATGATGTAAGGTTGTTTTGTCTTAATAGCCAGATCGATAAAATTATCGATATACTCAGCGTCCTGGGGATGAACTATACTGGGAAAAGCCTGCACCGGTTTTTGCATAAAGTTAGCGGCGGGATAGCCAGAAATAGCTTCTATGCCACTGCTGATAAAAGTTAAGCTCGCTCGCCCAGCAGCACTACATCGGTAAACCGCACCGGGAATGCTAGAAACTAATGACCTAAATTCTTCTTCCCTTTCTCGCAAAGCTGCCTCAATCCGCTTGCGTTCGCTAATGTCGCGAGCAAACGCGCACTGATATTCTTTGCCGTTAAACTCCAAATGGTTGATCGTGATTTCTACCGGAAAAATGCGACCGTACTTAGTGAGGTGGTGAACTTCAATATTAACCGAACCGCAGCGTTTTAAGACTTTCCAATGCAAACTCCAAGCAGTTTGGGGAAAATCTGGATTGATGTCGTGCACGGTCATTGAGAGCAATTCAGCGGTAGAATATCCCAATGAAGTGCAAGCGGCGTCGTTGACGTACAAAAATTTACCATCGGGCCCGATCCAGAATATCGCATCTGCCGATCGGTCGATCGCAAACTGAGTCAGTTGCAACTTTTCCTCAACCCGGTGGCGATCGGCAATTTCTTTTTCTAACTGTTCATTAAGCGAATTGAGAGCTAAAGCGCGATCGACAATAGTATCTGAAGCATAAAAATTGAGCGCTTGTTTTGCCAATTCTCCTTTCTCGATATCATGCTGGTGCTGATTTTGTTCTACCTGTTTTAACGACTGTTGTTGAAATTTTTCTTTTTGATTTAAACCAGACTCGGCAAGTGCTTTCGGCATCAGGGCGAGGGCGGTTGCGGCTAAAAGCCAAGATATCAAAGCACTTGCAGCTTTGAGAGTTACCGACAGCCAATATATGGAATGCCAAAGCGTCCAAACTTCCGTCAATTTAGCCGCGCCCCAGGCAAAAAAAACAACCGCAAACAGCCGGAAAATCTTGCGGTGAGAACCTTGGCGGGTAAAATAAACTAAAGATAGGGCGATCGAGCAATAAGCCAGTGCCGTCAGCGAGTCAAAAACAGCGTACAGTCGCAACTCCGGCACCACGTTGCAGGCGAGTGTAGAAGATAAAGCAAGTGTGGAAAAAAAAATTGTTAATTGTTCTTGCATAAAGTTCAAGAAAAAAATTATCTGTACCAATGCAAATCAGATCAAATCTAATTATTTGATTTCGGCTAGTGAAATATTTACATAATTATATACTTTTTTCATTTTTTATGAAACAGCGATTTTTTCAGGAAATGTCAAAACAGTCGAGGTGGGGCCCTGGGAACGAAGCTTTGCCCAAGTATGAGCAATGGGGAGCCTCACGGCTAGCAACGCTTACGTTGCTCCCTGTGACGGAATACATAGGTTCGCCTACCTATTGCTTCAGAAACATTTAAATTGTTAATGATCGCTATTAAATTTTCTTTTAGATTACTTAAGCCGTGAGCCAGGGGTTTTTAACCCCTGGCTCACAGATGGACTAGCAGACTTTTAAGGCAGAGAAAATCTCAATTTTTCCGCTGGCAATCCACAATTAAGCACCGCCCAGCGCCCAATGCACCAAAGTCCGAACTCCAAAACCGGTAGCCCCAGGGCCATTGTAGCCATTTTCTTTGTCAGTCCAAACCGGGCCGGCAATATCTAAATGCGCCCATGCAGTATCCTTTACAAACTGCTTCAAAAATAGCGCCGCCGTAATCGAACCGCCGGGACGTGGGCCTGTGTTTTTCATGTCGGCGTGCAATGCTTTCAAGCCCTCAAAATATTTTTCTTCCATCGGCATTCGCCAAAATTTTTCGCCTGCTAATTCTGAGGCGGCGACTATTTCGGCGGCGACGCTATCTTGAGGACTCCACAAACCGGCGATATCGTCGCCTAAAGCAATTACGCAGGCGCCGGTTAGAGTTGCTAAATCGACAATTGCGTCAACTCCCAATTTATCAGCAAATACCAAAGCATCAGCCAGGGTTAAACGACCTTCAGCGTCGGTATTGTTGACTTCAATTGTTTTGCCGTTGGAAGCTGTAAGGATGTCTCCAGGGCGCATGGCGCGGCCGCTGATCATGTTTTCAGTGACGGCGCTGATAAAGTGAACTTCCACATCGGGTTTGATGTGTCCGATCGCCTTTGCCGCTCCCAAAGTAGCCGCAGCGCCGCCCATATCTACTTTCATCATTTCAATGCCGCTTCCCGCACCTTTGATGTTCAAACCGCCAGAATCAAAGGTCAATCCTTTGCCGACAATTGCTATTTTGCGGCGCGGTGTGCCTTCTGGTTTGTAAGTTAAATGGATGAATTTAGGCGGTAAATCCGATGCTAGGGCAACGCCGAGAAAGGCTCCCATGCCTAGTTTTTCGCAGTCTTCCCGCTCCAATATTTCTAATTCTAAACCGCATTCGGCAGCCAGACTTTGAGCGGTTTCTGCCATTGTAATCGGGGTGACAAAATTTGCAGGCGCTGCGACTAATTCGCGTGCTAAAATGACTCCGGCAGTGATTTGGCGGGCGCGGACGATCGCACTTTCGGTACCGGCAAAACCAAGCAAATGAATTTGTTCGAGTTGCGGGCTTTTGTCTTCAGGTTCCGATTTGAAACGGTTGTCTTGATTTAGGGAGAGTTCTACACCTTCGGCGATCGCGCTTGCTGTAACATCCGGCGCGTTTTTCCACACCGGAAAGCTAATTCCGAGGGTTTTGCATTTCTCTTTTTTGGCTAACTTGGCGCAAACGCCCGCAGCTTGCCGCACGGTGTCTAATTTTAAGTCCTCTGTTTTGCCCAAACCGACGATCGCAATTTTGCGAATGGGATTATTGCCGCCGACGCGGGTGATGGCGCTAGTACCCACTTTGCCCTTAAAATCTACTTCCAGTAGCAGCTCTTTCAAAGTGCCTGCCAGTTGTTCATCTAATTGTGCCAGATCGCCCGTGAGTTCCAGGGCGTCCTCAAATAGACCAATTGCCAGGGCGTCTCCCGTCCAAACAGAGCGGGGCGTATCGGTGACTAGAAATTCCATGTTTTGATTTACACTTTAGATTTTAGATTTTTGATTGTACTTTGCAGTGGGTGGTTTGTGGTTTTTCGTTGGTGCGGGTAAATAGATCGATCGCACAAATTTTCCGCTCCACATCAAAATAAATTCTGCTACTATATCAGCCAAGTCCGCCTGCGATCGGATCTTCCACCAATCTCAATCATCTGTTTGGGGGTCGGCTGTCCGTTTTTGCCCCACTCTTAACATTTATTTCTCGTTGAACAGGCATCCTGCCTGTGATGGCGTGGAACAGCCATTCTGCCTGTGATGGCTCTTGACAAACGATGGTTCTCTATATCTTATTCTCTTAAATTTTCCCATGCTAAAACGACGCCGGGCCCGATTTTCTGTTTTAATCAGCGTTTCAGTTTGCGTTATTGCGATCGGCTCTTTGGTTGCTGCGATGAAATGGATGGGTTTGGGCTCGGTCCAGAAGGCTCAGCAGCCCCAGAATGCAGCGAATTCCGAATCGGAAGTCAAGATGCTGGTGTCGCTGTCACCGAGCGAGCGATCGGCGAAATTAGTTGAACTCGCAACCAGTCAGTCTGCAAGTACGAACCCGCAGCAGGAAATCTCCCCTCAAAGCCGCGCCCGCTACCTGCTTGCCAGCGATTTAATTCAGCAAGGAAATGCGGCCAAAGCATTAAAGTTATTGGACAAATTAGAGCAAGAATATCCGGTTTTAGCTGCTCACATTGCCCTAAAAAGGGCGCAAGCTTACCAATTAAGTGGCGACAAAGGCAAAACTCAAAAAGCTTGGGAGGAACTGCTCAAAAACTATCCGAGCGACCCGGTAGCAGCGGAAGCTTTATATGTTTTAGGCAAGTCAAAACCGGAATATTGGCAACAGGCAATTAGTGAATTTCCTGGTCATCCCCGCAGCGTAGAAATTGCCCTCCGCAAGTTAAAAGAAAATCCCAATCAGCCGCAGTTGATGCTGCTCGTAGCAAAACACGGTCATTATGTCAAAGATTACGGGACAATTTTGGAACAACTGGTGCAGCGAAACAGCGCAGGTTTGAAACCGGAAGATTGGGAAGAAATTGCCTTTGGCTATTGGGAAAAACAAAATTACGGCAAAGGAGCTATTGCTTACGGGAAAGCTCCCCGCAACGCCAAAAATCTTTACCGCAAAGCTCGCGGTTTGTGGCTCGACGGAAAAATCCCGGAATCGAGAATTGCCTATCAAGAATTAGTGCGCGAGTTTCCCGATGCCGAAGATACTGGTTTGGGTTTAATTCGGCTGTCGCGGCTGAGCGAACCGAAAGAAGCGATCGTTTTGCTCGATCGAGTTATTAGCAAATTCCCCAATTATGCCCCCGAAGCTTTGTTAGATAAATCGCAAATTCTCGACAAAGCACGCAGCGGTCAATCCGCCTCAGAAACCCGGAAATTGCTCTTGACAAAATACAATAATTCTGATAAAGCAGGAGAATTGCGGTGGACGATCGCCCAGCAGTTTGCCAAAGGCGGAGATTTAAAATCAGCTTGGCAGTGGGCGAGAGAATTAACCACCCACAATCCCGACAGCGAACAAGCTCCAGAAGCCGCATTTTGGGTCGGGAAATGGGCACAGCAACTCGGCCGCCAACAAGACGCCAAGACTGCGTTTGACTACACGATCTTACGCTATCCAGAATCATATTTTGCGTGGCGATCGGCTGTACTTCTTGGCTGGCCAGTCGGCGACTTTACCACAGTCCGAGATTTGTCTCCCAATGTAGTGCGGCCCCCTCAGCGCCCCGAACCAACCGCCGGTTCTCCTGCGTTGAAAGAACTCTATCAATTAGGTCAAGATAGGGATGCTTGGACGCTGTGGCAAGTAGAATTTATCGACCGCGTAGAACCAAGTATTGCCGAACAGTTTACCGACGGTTTAATGCGAGTAGGAGTTGGAGACAATTTAGACGGTTTGTGGATGGTTGGTAGTTTGCGGCAGCGCGATAAACCAGATGATAGAACCCAATACCTCGAACTCAGACAGCAACCGATTTATTGGCAAGCACTTTATCCTTTTCCTTACTTAGAAACCATTGTCAAATGGTCGCAAGATCGCAAAATAAATCCAGTATTAGTAACAGCATTAATCCGGCAAGAATCCCGCTTTATGCCCGCCATCAAATCATCAGTTGGCGCTACCGGTTTAATGCAAGTAATGCCGGAAACAGCAGCTTGGGTTGCCGCTCAAATCAGCCTCAAAAAGTATTCATTGGAGAATGTGGACGACAACGTTAAACTCGGTACGTGGTATTTGGATCACACTCACGACGAGTACAAGAATAACTCGATGTTAGCTGTGGCGAGTTACAATGCCGGGCCAAATGCAGTAGCAGATTGGTTGAAGAGGTTTAGTTTTAGTGACCCGGATGCTTTTGCGGAAAAGATTCCCTTTCCTGAAACGAAAGGATACGTGAAATCGGTGTTTGAGAATTACTGGAATTATCTGCGGATTTACAATCCAGAAGTTAATCAGTTAATGAGTGAGCATTATGCGGCTGCTCAGAAAAAAGCAAAGTGAATTATTCGTGGTGTGGGGGCGGGTTTATCTAAATTGTTGGTAATCGTTATATCTTTTTGGTGGAACCCGCCCCTACGAAACCATATTTTGTAGGGGCGGGTTCCACCAACTATAATCGCCCCAAACAAACAATCTCAAAAACCCGCCCCCACCCAACAAACAATCATCAGTAATTGACGGGAAATGATATCAGCGGCATCCCAAAGAATCGCGAGTAGAAATCCCAGTTTGAGAATTAATACCGCTGGCTTTTGTGCACAATTCTTTAACTTGTGATCCGTCCATAATTGCATCAGTAAAGTCAGCGCCGGTAATATCAGCCCCCTCAAAAGTAGACCGCAGCAAAATTGTTTCCGCTAAAATTGCATCACTTAAATCGGCTTTAGTAAATTTAACTTGATCCATCATTGCATTAGTTAAATTTGCTCCGTGCAAATTCGCCTCAGTCATCACCGAAGCGCTCATAATTGCTCCCCGCAAATCGGCATTAGAAAAATTAGTCAAGTCCATATTAGCGTTAGAAAACTCGGCGGCGCGCAACATTTGACCAGAAAAATCGCGTCTTGTCAGTTCGGCGTTGCTAAAGGACAACGGCGGAGCGTAATATTTAGATTGAGCCAGGGCTGGCCGGGGCAGGATGAAGATAGTTAGCGCCAAGAGGAATGCTGCTAGTTGCCGGAGTTTCATAAGTCGGATATTCTCGCAAGGTGGGTATTTCGTAGTGTATCCCGAACTTTGGTCGATCGACTAAACAGGTACAATCTTAATTAATAGTGATGGAGATGAAAAAAAAGATATGCTAAGTTTTTTCTTAACTTGGATAGTAGCAGCGGTGTCGCTGATCATTACCGCTAACATTGTACCAGGTATTTCGGTGGTTAGCTTTCCGGCGGCGATGCTGGCTGCTGTTGTTATCGGATTGGTGAATGCGGTTGTCAGACCGATTCTGACATTGCTGACGCTGCCTTTGACTATTATTACTTTAGGTTTGTTTTTATTCGTTGTGAATGCAATTTCGCTTTCCCTGGCTTCGTGGTTGGCGGGTGCGTTCAATATCGGCTTTGTGGTTGGCGGTTTTTGGCCGGCTTTGGTGGGTTCGATTGTTTTGTCATTCGTTTCTGGGTTGATTGGTCGATTTGTGAATGCCAATACTTTGTCTCAGTAATACATTATCCCAGATACTCGATCGGGCAAACTGCAACCGCTACTGTTACCGCAGAACCCGCCCTAGCCCCTCCTTGTGAAAGGGGGGGATTTTTGCTGCGAAATATTTGTTTAGGAACTAAGAGGGGATTTGAACCGCAGATAAACGCAGATGGACGCTGATGATTGATGGATATCTGCGTATATTCGCGTTCATCTGCGGTTAAATTTTCTTTTCTAACTGCACAAAGTGCGGCAGCTTCTGCTACGCTGGGCGTCCCGACTTCTTTGACTACAATATTTGAAGGATTGGGGACTTCTACGGAACTTAAAATGTCAGCCGCAAAGGTTTGTAACGGCCAATTTCGCTCTTGACAAAGTTCTAGCAAGCCGACTTCACCTGCTTTAGTGTCTATTGTAGCAATACCGGCGATCGCACTTTCCGCTAAATGATTAGCACGGCATACTTGTTTAATCGCAGTTTCGATTAATTCTCGCCCTGTTCCGCGTTCACAACCTATCCCTATCCACAACACTCTCGGATGCCACTGAACCTTTGGCAAAGAAGATTCCGGCGAAAATCTTCTCTGCGTGAAACTAATCCAAATTCTGGCTTTGATAGTTGATAGATTTTCCCCATCCCAATACAAAGAATGTTTTTCTGGCAGACTGTTTTGCCACAAAGTAGAACCAACTTCTTGAATTACTTCGACAGTTTCCCCTCTAGCCATAGCCGCCGCCACTCCTGTCCAGTCACCTTCGCCCCGCCTCCAACCGCTGGGAAGGTCTAGCATATCTAAAGTAAATTCATCGCTCATTATTCAGTTATCTATTCTGTAGTTTCACTGCCACCGCAATCTTAAAAAAAGATTAACACTTTGTTTATTGAAATTTATGGTATAATTGTAGCACAAAATACAAAAAATCAAACATTTAAGATGGTAGAACTAAATCAGTTAGTGTTAGAGCTTGAAAGCAACCTCAAATCGGAAGGAGTGAAAAAAGAATGGAAAGAGCGCCGGTCAAGTTGGGTTAGCGGTGTGGCAGCATCAGTTAACCTGACATATCTAGCAGAATTGCTAGTTGAATGGGAATCAAACTTGCAGGGAGAATCAGTTGATATTCAGTGGCAAGAGCGTCGCAACCTTTGGGTAGAAGAATGTCTGGGAGCATCGATTGTTCAAGAAGTATCAAGTTTATTGCTGGAACTTGAAACCAATATAAATTCGGAAGCTATGGCTGATGAATGGCAGCAGAAGCGGGAGAAGTGGGTACAGCAATTGCACAAGTTTAACGAGTAGTTTCGAGGAGTCAGAGCCTGTAGATATGCGTTTTCAGGCTCTATAATTTCCTAATGACTAATAACTAATTCTTCATCTTTCTGCCAAACCCCATTCAGAAAAATATCTGCGAGTCCTTCAGCCATTTCCTGTATTTGCTGCCGAGAAGCATTCGGCTCCATAATAGTATTTTGCCTGAAGGGCGCGACTGCAAACATTCCCACAAATACCTGAGCGACAATTTTCGGATTCGTCTTTGGATCAACTTGTTTTTCCATCGCCGTTTCCAAATAAATCCTCAGCCACATATCTCATTATAAAAAACCCACCGTCTAAATTACTAAAATTTGTACAATCATAGCACAAACTGCAAAGAAGACAAAATTTAATATGGTAGAACTAAACCAATTACTGTTAGAATTTCAATCCCACCTAAACTGGGACGCAGTGAGGGAAGAATGGAAAGAACGTCGCGACTGTTGGATGAGCGAGGTGTCAGCAGCAAGTGACGAAAAACACCTAGCCAAATTGCTAGTTGAATTAGAATCAAATTATCAGCGAGAAGCGGTACAAAGTCTCTGGAAAATGATCCGTGAAAGTTGGGTAGAAGAATGTCATATAGCATCGACGCTGGAAGAAGTATCAAGTCTCTTGCTGGAACTTGAAAGCAATACAACTTGGGAAGTAGTGACGGATGAATGGCAGAATAATCGGGAGAAGTGGGTACAGCAAATGTACCAATTTATAGAGTAATAATTCACTTAGTCAAAATCCACTTTCATGGTGAATGATGTCCCTCCTGTGCGGTTGATTGTCTCGCTTCCCTCAATTACTTTAAATCCCGATCGCTCGTACAAACTCAGGGCCCGATTTGAGCTTCTGACACTCAGGGATACCGATCGATAAGAGACTTTTGCTGCTGACAACAAACGATCGAGCAACTGCGTTCCTACACCCTGATTTGTATATTCTGGAAGAACGGCGATCGCCAATTCCGGGATAGTATCGTCAACCCAGCCAAACCCCTTGTCATCCTCTGTAAACAAACGCAGCCAGGCGGCTCCTACTGGCTGGCTGCCGTTCAATTCGATTGCTGCGAAGCCCAGATCGTTTGCACGTCCCCAATTCTTGACATATTTCGCAATTAAAGGATGATTCACAACCGCTTGCACCGTTGATTCACCTTCTTCGGCCATGTGCGCCGCCTCATACAGCATTTGCCACAGAAAAGGCTCGTCTTCCTGCGTTAGCGGCCGAATAGAATAGTGCAAAACTTTGCTCATAATAAGTTTTCCCTGTTGCCCTAATCATTCATCTTTCTGTAAAACCCCATTCAGAAAAATATCTGCGAGTCCTTCAGCCATTTCCTGCATTTCCTGCGGTGAAGCATTCGGCTCCATAATCGTATTTTGACTGAAACCTGCAACTGCAAACATTCCCAAAAATACCTGAGCGACAATCTTCGGATTCATCTTCCGATAAACTCCTTTTTCCATCGCCGTTTCAAAAAAAGCCTCAGCCACATTGGTCATTTTTCCGATGACTTCCAACTGAATTCTGTCGCGCAAATCCGGGTGAAATTGCGCCTCCAAAAAACACACCCGCATCATGTCGCTATTCTCGCGGATATTCAGCATCCGTCGCCGCATCACCTGAGCCACTGCTTTGTAACTGCCCATTTCGCTTAATTCAGTCAGCAAATCCGTCAGCAACTCCACCCATCCTTCCGTCGCCACCTCAATCAAAATCGCTTTTTTATTATCAAAATGCCGAAATAGCGTACCCTCGGCCACCCCCGCCGCCGCTGCTAAATCGCGAGTTGTCGTGCCGTCGTATCCGCTGCGGGCAAACAACCGCTGAGCGGCTTGTAAAATCCGCTTCTTGGTTTCTGTTTCAGAAGGAGGAGACTGATTAAAAATTCGCATGGCTTTGCAATCGGTAATTGGCGACTGGGAACTACGGGATCGGGACGGAATGGCTAAATAATGTTAAGTTTTAAGTTGTGCGCGGCTTTGATCCCAAACTTAAAACTCCTCGCCGGGCTCCATACCCTTTTTGAGATTTGCTGTATCAGCCTAACATCTGGGGCGCAACAGATCGCTTATGCCTCCAAAAATCTTTATCCTGAGAAAAGAATCCCTGGCCACCGAGCACAAACATTTTTTTGTCTGACAATCCAAAATCTAAAATCTAAAATCTAAAATCGAATGACCCTGCAGTTCCAAAAACCCCGTGAAGCGAAGCTATCCCGTAGGGAATCGCCCGATCGCCAAACTCGATTCATCGCCTCCCTGCTGGCCGCTGTACTACTGTGGTGGGGCATTTCTCCCGAAATCGCCCTCGCCCGCCCCAACCCCGCTAGCGGCTCCCAAGCAGTCTCTGTTCAACCGTCGCTCGATCGAGTAATCAGCCAAGTCAGCGAATTTAAGCTCGACAACGGCATGAAATTTATCGTACTCGAAAGGCCCAGAGCGCCCGTAGCATCGTTTCTGATTCACGCCGATGTCGGCGGCGCAAACGAACCCGACGGCCAAACAGGCGTCGCTCACTATCTCGAACATTTAGCCTTCAAAGGCACGCCAAAAATCGGCACTACCGACTACCAAGCCGAAAAGCCGCTGCTAGAAAAACAAGACCAACTCTTCGAGCAAATGCAAGCAGCCAAGGCCAGCGGCAAAACTGAAGAAGTCGCCCAATTAAAAGCAGAATTTGACAAAGTTGAAGCCGAAGCTTCGCAATTTGTCAAGCGCAACGAACTCGGCAAAATAGTCGAACAAGTCGGCGGAGTCGGACTAAATGCTGCTACTTCCACCGACGCCACAATGTATTTTTACAGCCTTCCAGCTAATAAGTTAGAACTGTGGATGTCGCTGGAATCCGAGCGATTTCTAGAACCTGTATTTCGGGAATTTTACAAAGAAAAACAGGTAATTTTAGAAGAGCGCAGGCTGCGAACCGAGAATTCTCCGATCGGGCAAATGGTTGAAGCTTTTGCCAACAAAGCTTTCTCTGTTCATCCCTACCGCCGCCCTGTAATTGGCTACAGTGAAGACATTAAAAACCTCACCCGCAGCGACGTGCAGAAGTTTTTCGAGACTCACTACGTCCCCAGCAAGCTGACTGTGGCGGTGGTAGGAGACGTGAAAGCTTCGGAGGTGAAGCGACTCGCTCAAATTTATTTCGGCCGTTACAAGGCGAAACCAGCGCCTCCAGAATTGCAACTTGTCGAACCTCCCCAAACGCAAACTAAGGAAGTCACGCTGCAATTAAAAACTCAACCTTGGTATTTGGAAGGGTATCACAAACCGGCGATGAATCATCCCGACAATGCCATTTATGAAATGATTGGTTCTTTGCTCAGCGATGGCCGCACTTCTCGGCTCTACAAATCTTTGGTAGAACAACAGCAATTGGCGCTGGCTGCTCAAGGTTTCAGTGGTTATCCGGGGGAAAAGTATCCGAATTTGATGTTATTTTACGCTCAAACTGCCCCGGGCCGCACCGTTGATGAAGTAGCCTCCGCTTTGAGCAAGGAAATCGATCGCCTGAAAACAGAGCCGGTTTCTGCTTTGGAATTGGAGCGAGTGAAAACTCAGGCGAGAGCCGATTTGTTGCGATCGCTCAATTCTAATATGGGCATGGCATTTGCGCTGGTGGACTATCAAGTAAACACCGGTTCGTGGCGAAATTTGTTCAAGGAATTAGATGCGATCGCGGCTGTTACTCCCGCTGACATTCAGCGTGTCGCTCAGGCAACTTTCCGCCCGGAAAATCGCACGATTGGTAAGCTTTTGCCGCTTTAAGAAGAAGGAAGGCACGACACGGATTTTGACACGGATACACGGATGAATTGTCGAGCGTGAGGCATTCATTAGAAAGAAGAAAGACTCGTTCCTAGGCTAGGCCCATTCCTGAAAACTTAAGACAGAAACCCCTAATAAATGTCGCTTTTAGTCGAGTCTAGATCCCCCTCGCATCCCCCTTAATAAGGGGGGACGAAAGAGAACACTCTTGTCCCCCCCTTCTTAAGGGGGGTTAGGGGGGATCTAGACTTCGCGACAAACAAGAGAGACGGTAGGTTTAACGTTAAGTTGTCACGCCTTGGGCAGAGCCGGGGAACGCAGATCCAGAGGCTCTGCCTCGAATTGTCAACTTAGGAAACATTGGAGAAAGAATGAAAAGGACTAAATTGAGACTGAAAAAAGTAAAGTTATTTCTGCTATCGCTTTGCTTTTTTACTGTTTCACTTGGCACGTTTAATTTGTTACCTTCCTTTGCGGCGGCACCCAAACACTACGACGAATTAACATTTCCCCCGCTGGCAGAAATTCAACTGCCTAAATACACTCGCTTCGAGCTGAAAAATGGCATCCGCGTGTATCTGATGGAAGACCGGGAACTCCCGCTAATTGAGGGAACGGCGCTATTTCGCACGGGCGAGCGCTTTGAACCTGCCGAGAAAATCGGACTGGGAGGTTTGACGGGAGAAGTGATGCGAACTGGTGGCACGAGCAGGCATACGGCTGATGAATTAAATCAGTTGCTAGAACAGCGAGCAGCTTCGGTAGAAACGGGGATTGATGTTAGTTCGGGCAGCGCTAATTTTAGTGCTTTAGCTGAAGATTTGGCACCCGTATTTGACTTATTTGCGGAAGTGATTCGGGAACCAATATTTGCTAAGGAAAAGTTAGATTTAGCGAAAAACCAAACTCAAGGTGCGATCGCCCGCCGCAATGACGATCCTGACGGTATTACCGGCCGCGAGTTTCAAAAATTAATTTATGGAGCTCGCAGTCCTTACGCGCGCACGGTAGAATACAAAACCCTCGCCAATATTTCCCGCGACGATTTGGTGAGTTTCTACCAGAAATATTTCCATCCCAAGAATATGATTTTGGGTATTTCTGGTGATTTTGATACAGCTAAAATGCGATCGCTCATCGAGCAAAAATTCGGCAATTGGCAACCGAGTCAGAGTGCAGAAATGCCTGCGTTACCAACGGTATCGCCAGCAAATGGCGGCGGCGTATTTTTGGTAAATCAGCCACAATTAAGTCAAAGTTACGTGCAAATGGGACATTTGGGCGGAATGCTCAGCAGTCCAGATTACGGTGCTTTGGACGTAATGAATGGGGTTCTCAATGGTTTCGGTGGCCGTTTGTTTAATAACGTGCGATCGCGCCAAGGCTTAGCTTATTCAGTATACGCTGCTTGGAGTCCGAGATATGACTATCCGGGGGTGTTTGTCGCTGGAGGCCAAACGCGATCGGATGCCACAGTACCATTTATCCAGGCGATTCGCGCCGAGATCGATCGTATCCGCACCGAACCAATTACCCCGGAAGAATTAGCTTTTGCTAAAGATTCCGCCCTGAATTCTTTCATTTTCAAATTTGAAAATCCCAATCAAACTTTGTCGCGATTAATGCGCTACGAATACTACGGTTATCCCGAAGATTTCATTTTTCGCTACCGCCGCAGCATCGAAACAGCAACAATTGCCGACGTGCAGCGCGTAGCTAAGACTTACTTGAAACCGGAGAATTTGGTAACATTAGTAGTGGGAAATACTGCGGCAATTGAACCGCCGTTATCGAGTTTGGGAACTTCGGTGAAAGTGCAATCTGTTGATATCACAATTCCCCCAGCGACTTAATCGGTAATCGGACATCATACCTAATACTGGTTCGTTATCCCTGTTATGAAGGAGGTGATTGAAATCGCTTTTGACCTCAAATTCGTATGTGGCGAACCGCCCCTGGAATGCGAATTTGAGGTCAAACTACACAAAAGAAGTTCACTCCAAGCTGACTAAGATATCAAGGAAGTATTTAACCCGGATTTGGTATAAGTTCGTAGCAAAAACTTGCGGTACAGCCGTCCTTATTCTTTCTTAATCAGGTGTTCAGTATGCGTTTAAGTCCTATTTATTCCCGGTTTTTGAAACTGCTCGCGATCGCACTTCTCACAAATCAATTCATGCAGCCAGGTGCGATCGCCAATCCATCGACTCCCGAACCAGTTAATTCTCCCACCAGTACCGCGCCCCAAAACAGCCCAAAGGCATTAGTGGAAGAAGTTTGGCAGATTGTTGAGCGTGCATACATTGATGGGAAATTCAATCAACAGGACTGGAATGCGATTCGTCAACGCTATTTAAATCGGTCTTATGGTTCCTATGAAGAGGCATATCAAGCAATTGGAGAGATGTTGAATTTGCTGGGAGATCCACTTACTCGCTTCCTCGATCCTTTGCAATTCAAGAATTTGCAGGTTTCTAGTAGTGATGTTGTGGGAATTGGTCTGGAACTTACAAAAGATCGGGAGACTCAAGCCGTTACGATTATCCAACCTATTGAAAATTCCCCAGCACAGAAAGCCGGAATCTTGCCACAGGATATCATCACTGCGATTGACGGTAAACCGGTCGAAAAGAAAATTGTCAGTGAAGTCGTGACAATGCTGATGGGCAAGGTGGGAACCTCTGTTACTCTAGACATTCTTCGCAGCGGTAAACCCATTACTTTTCGAGTTCAACGTGCCAATATAGAAATTATTCCTGTACGGTATCGTACTGAAGAAACTGCGTTCGGTCGGATTGGTTATATTAGGTTAAATCAGTTCAGTGCCAAAGCTGCCCAAGAGATGAAAGGGGCGATCGGATCTCTAGAAGCACAGAATGTAAAAGGCTATGTGCTTGACCTTCGCTCTAATCAAGGCGGTTTGTTTTTTGCAAGCATTGACATCTCTCGGATGTGGCTCGATCGAGGCATCATAATGAGTACGATCGACCGCAATGGAATACAAGACCATCACCAGGCAAATCATAGCGCACTCACCCAGAAACCTTTAGTCATCCTAGTTAATCGTAATTCTGCTAGTGCCAGCGAAATCGTGGCGGCAGCCTTGCAGGAAAATAAACGAGCAAGCTTGGTCGGAACAAGAACCGAAGGTTATAATTCGATTCAGTCTGTACGGGGACTCAGTAATGGATCGGGTCTAGCAGTCACGATCGCAAAATGGTTGACACCCACAGGACGAGATATTAACCGAACTGGACTCAATCCTGATGTAGTCGTAGAACTGACTGATAGGCAACAGCAAGACCTGTTTCGCGAGCGTAAAATTGGGACTACCGCCGATCCTCAATTCGTGAAGGCGTTACAAATCTTAAATCAGAAGTTGCGACCTTCCAGGTAATCGATTCAGGACTTACGCACGAGCCGTCAAAACCCGGTTTCTATGTCAATATTTCTCGCAGATGTGCACGATTTTTTTCAGAAACCGGGTTTTTTGCGTAAGTCCTGAATTAACTAAAAATCAATACTCAAAGGTGCTCTCGGAAACGGAATCACATCCCGAATATTCCCCATTCCCGTCATAAACTGCACTAACCGCTCAAATCCCAAACCAAACCCAGCGTGAGGCACAGTACCGTAGCGGCGCAAATCCAAATACCACCACAATTCCTCCTTATTCATACCCTGGGCTTCCATGCGCCGCTCCAACACATCCAGCCTTTCTTCCCGCTGCGAACCGCCGATAATTTCCCCAATATTAGGAGCCAAAACATCCATTGCTCGCACCGTTTTCTCGTCATCGTTTAAACGCATATAAAATGCTTTAATCCCGACGGGATAATCGCTGACAATTGTCGGCTTTTTAAACAAGTCCTCAGCCAAATAACGCTCGTGTTCCGACTGCAAATCCAAGCCCCAACTTACCGGGAAATCAAACTTTTTGTCGGCCTTTTCCAAAAGTGCGATCGCCTCTGTATAAGTAATCCGCTCGAACTGATTGTTAATGATATTTTCAGCAGTAGCCAAAACCGTTTTGTCAATGCGCTCGTTGAAAAACTCCATATCTTCCGGGCAACGATCCAAAACGTATTTAAAAATGTACTTTAAAAACGCCTCAGCCAGATCCATATCTCCCTGCAAATCGCAGAAAGCCATCTCCGGTTCAATCATCCAAAACTCAGCCAAATGTCGCGAAGTATTAGAATTTTCCGCTCGAAAAGTCGGGCCAAAAGTGTAAACATTTCCGAAAGCCATCGCCATAACTTCCGCTTCCAACTGGCCGCTAACTGTTAAATAGGCGCGCTTTCCAAAAAAGTCTTTAGCATAATCAACCTCTTGCGAATCAGTGCGCGGCACATTCTTTAAATCAAAGTTGGTAACGGCGAACATTTCCCCCGCACCTTCGCAGTCGCTAGCAGCAATAATCGGAGTGTGAACCCACAAAAAACCGCGTTCTTGAAAAAATTGGTGTACCGCCGCCGAACAAGCATTGCGGACTCGAAAGACAGCACCGTGGGTGTTTGTGCGAGGCCGCAAATGCGCGATTGTCCGCAAAAATTCAAAGGAATGGCGCTTTTTTTGCAACGGATAAGTTTGCGGGTCTGCATCACCGTAAACTTGTACTTGTGAGGCTTTCAACTCAATTCGCTGTCCCTTCGCCGGAGATGCTACCAGCACTCCCGACACTTCTAGAGATGCACCTGTATTCAGTTGTTTGAGTACATTTTCAAAATCTGGCAAATCGGAATTTATGACTACTTGCAAGTTAGCCATCGCCGAACCATCGTTGACTTCCACAAAGGCAAATTCTTTCAATTCGCGCTTAGTGCGAACCCAGCCTTGAACAGTTACAGTTTCGTCGGGTTCACCGGCGCGCAAAATTGCTGCTATACGTTGATTTGCCATAATATCCACTCCTGTTTATTTAATATTTTGCACCATATTTCTCTCTTTTCTCTGACTCTGCGCCCTCTGCGCCCTCTGCGGTAAATAAAAAAATCAAAAATCCGAACCCCCAACATCCTTCAACCTGCATAGGATTTCAAAATCCAACCGATCAAAATGCCGAGTCCCCCAAAGCGAACTGCTTGCCAAAAAGGTTGTTTTATGCTTCCCCAAGAAAACAGGCTGCTTTCTAAATTCAACTCGATAGTTTCCAATTCTTGCTCAATTTCCCGCAATTCTTTTTTGAGTTGCGGCAATGGATTTCGGCGTCCCGACTGGCGGATTTCTTCGCGCCGATGGCCGAGTTCGACTTGGCGCTGTCGATCGACCTGAATTTGAGTGTACCGTTCTTTGACTGCTGCGAGCGATCGCTCAACTGCTGCGAGCGCTTGAACAAACTCGCTTTCTTGGTCTTCGGGATTTAACTCTGACGGCTGTTGAGGCATTTCGATCTGCAAACCTGACAATAATAATAAAAAAAACCGATTTCCAATTAAGTTGTTATTATATGCAGTATATTTTTTAAATTCAGAAACGGCAGCCAAATCCGTATAATTGCCAATTATGCTTGAAACTACACAAACAACCCAAACTGTCAACCTCAACGAGCTGAGCACGGTAGAACTAGCCCAAGCTCTAGCCGCGCGCCTCGCCATCCACGAAAAAGATTGGCACCGCCTCAAAGCCAACCGTTCTGCGCGGGCCTGCGAGCAAGCTGCGGCCGCTTTGGTCTTTTTGCTCAAAAAACAGCCAGAAGAAGCTCTCCCGCGCTTAAACCAAGCAGCAGGATGGCTGGATCGATCGATATCTGCTCCTCCCTGTCCAACCCACGGCAAATAATTTTGAGTTTTGAGTTTGGAGTTTGGGCTTGATTAGTCGCTCAAAACTTAGACAATCGCGCCGCTCGATCGAGCAGCGCGATTGTGAGTTCAAAAGATTTATACTTTTTTAACTCAAAACTCACATTTTGCATTATGATCAGCTATCAATAGCCAGAACGTTCAACTTCTCACTGCCAACTTCAGCCCGAGAACGAAAAATTTTCCCGGTTTAGCTGAGGTGAAAACTGCTGCTTTCATAGCAGTTCTAGCGCAAGCGAGGCAGCCGGTAGCGACTGGGAAGTTCTTTGCACAGCCGTAACTCTGTACCTTGAGAATTCCACTCTACCCGATCGAATATTTGGTAAAGAATAAACAACCCCCTACCACATTCCTGTTCCACATGGGGTAGTCCAGAGTCATCTGCAACGTCCTCTGCTAGGAGACTGTCGCAATCATCGGTATAAAGGTTACAACTGCAAGGGGCTTTAAAGCCAGAACCTTCATCCGATATCACCCACCAATATTGGTTTTGGACGATCGAAAAACGGACTCCAACAGTTTTAGCCGGGTCTAATTTGTTTCCATGCTTAGCAGCATTTACCAAAGCTTCTTGAAGCCCCAACCGCAATTCCGCTTGCCAGTAATCTGGCACCTCTGCTAGGAGCAGATCCAAAATAGGACAAAGGTATAGAGTAGAAGCGAAGCTAATCGTAATCCAATTGCGTCCGACGGGACGAGGTGAAATAGCAATCACTCAGAAAACTCCCTAACTTTCAGGTGGATAAAGTTCACACCCTGCATAGTTGGCTCCCTAGTATTCAAAATGCTAATTAATTGAGCGGCGCTGCTCTACTTCTATCTTAGAGTATCAAAGCAATTAAGAACAGCAAACAACGTCACAAAATATTCTGCGATTCTGAGAAACTTCTGCAGAGAACCATCAGTAATTCTACTTATAACTTCTTCCAGTAGCGAAATTTTTGAGGTCGGCTTTTGCCAACTAGCAACCAAACGGCTCGCTGCATCCTCCAAGCCATTAACAGCTACCTAACAAACGATCCCCACGTTGAAAAGCTCGGAAATAACTATAAAAAAGTCGATCCCTTCACCCTCGCCCATCAGGTTCGACCCTAGCAGCCGCTGCTTTGCGCCATCGCCCAGAACTTGATGTTGCCGCCAAACAGCCAAATCATCATACCTAGGTATGTTGCAGCCCAAACCCGATTTATTTTCCCAAATGCGATCGGGCAACATATCTCCCATTGCTGCGCCCCTCACAAAATCAATATTCGTTACAAAACTTATTAAGCCTGAGTGCCGGCAAGCGCGAGAGCCCAACTCGTCCAAATAGACCTATCCTTTGCTGGCGAAACTCCGGGGCGTTGTTCCAACTAGATAAATCTGAATGTCGCGATACAATAGTTAAAGTAAATAATTATTTCTTTACATTATGCAAGCAACCCCAGCCATAACCGCAGCCCCCATAGCCGGCACTTAGTGGCAGTGGCGGGGTAAAGTCACCATAACCATGCTATATTAGTTTTACAGTTTCATTCACGCTATGCACATAGCTCGATTTACCGAGATTTGCTAGAAAGTTGATAGAGGCTACAACCCTTACAGAACCTTGAAAAATCAATATGTACGCCAAAACACAAGCCATCCCTGAGACGGTCAAAGTTCAGTCTGATAACGGTACTCTCCGATTGCAGTTCAGTACCAAGTACAACCCTATTTTTGGGGGGAAGCGCAAGCATCAGGGCTTAAGCCTGAAGGATACACCGGACAACTGGCAAAAAGCGATCGCAATTGCCTACCGGATCGAAGGTGATTTACAGCATCCAGACTGGCAACAGTTGTTTGACCCCAGTTTTGCTAAGTACGGCTTAAAAACTAAGTATGCTGCTGAACTCAAACTAGCAGCACCAATACCCGAACCGGAACCTGAGATGACTGTTGGGGCGATGTGGGAGGATTACTTGACTTGGAAGCGGCCGCAATTAGAGGAAACAACCTATCGACTAAAATTTGTCTCTACCTATAGCAATGTTGTTAAAGGTTTAGTATGGGATAGTAAATTAGCTAAGTTTACTGAATCCAATAACACTGCATGGAATCTTCCTATTTCTCCTGCTGCAAGTGAAATAATTTTGCAACACCCCGTAAGCGACAGCACTAAAACGGCTGTATTACAAGCGCTTTCAGAAGCGTTTAAACGCTTACAGTCATTAGGCAAGATTAATAATTTACCGGCTAATCCCTTTGTTTGTACTGGTAAATTTTTAAAAAACACAGCGGACAAATATAAACCAATAATTTCAGCCACAGGTGATGAGCGGGAATGGTGGGACACAGAACACAAAGAAAGCGGTTCAAATGGGGATTACAGAGCGTTTACCAGAGAGGAGAGAGATATCATAATCAAAACCTTTTATGAGTCTACTAGGCTTAGTTGTCAGCAAGTAGCACCTTTGATTGAGTTTTTGTTCTTGACAGGTTGCCGACCAGGTGAAGCCTTCGCCTTGAGATGGCAAGATATCGGAAAGGGCAAGGACGGTCAATATATAGTTTTCGCCAAGTCATACAATGGCAAATTGAAAAATACTCAAGTCACAAAAACCAAAGAAACTCGCTTATTTAGGATTTATCCTAAACTTGAGTATTTACTGTCGAAAATTAAGCCTACAAATCTCAAATCAACTGACTTGGTGTTTGTCAATACAGAGGGTAATCCTTACAACACTGGCAACATAAGTGAATTATGGCAAGAAACATCCAGCGGCAAGGGAGAGAATCGAAAATCTCGAAATGGTATAGTTACTCAACTAGCGAAAGACGGTAAAATCTCAAACTATCTCCCCCCTTACCATACCCGGCACACGTTTATCAGTTTACAAGCCCACGCTGGCACAGATTTGTTACTTTTAGCTACAGCTTGCGGTAACAGTGTCGAAATTATTCAGCGCCACTATTTGGGAATTAATACCACAGTAGAGATGGTAGATATCTAACCCTACCTACCCTACCTACCGCCCCCTAAAAAGGGCGGTTTTTTATTGCCGATCGTCCCGGTCGTAATTCAGAAATTCTCACTCGAGCTATGTGCATAGCGTGAATGAAACTAGGTGAGTGTCACTTAGCCTTTGCCAGCATTTTCTGGTGTAGCGGCCTACAGTAGGCGGCTACTTGTAAAAAAGCACCAAAATAGCCACTAAAAAACCCGGCTGTTACACCGGGACATTATCACTTGTGTCACGTGATTAACGGTAGTTAGTTCCAACCTGTCGGTAACAAAACTTAACCCTATCAGGGATTGACAAATCTACTTACTCTTTGCGATCGTCTAGTAACGAGGAAGAATTCCGCGCAGCCAGCAAGGTTTCTGACACCGAGCTAACTGCGACTTCCCCAAACGTTAACTAACAACGGTTGAGGCACATTTATTATGACTGTCCAGAACGCCTGCGGCAATGTACAGCCGCAATTCTTAACGCGCGACGCGCTTTTTACTTCACAGTTAGCGCGTATCCATACATTTGACGGCATCACCCACGACAAGGCACTTGAAATACTTTACGACGCAACGGTAGCCCGTCAACTCGAAACGACTCGCGAACCAATACCCAGACACCAGTGGGGCAAATATTTCGAGCTACCCGTAATGTCGGTAAATGATGTGGCGGGTTATTACGGCTTAAAAGCAAAAAAAATCAAAACTGTAATTAGTGGAGTCCCCAGTTACCTAAAGGAATTATTCGAGGGCGGGTTACTGGTATTGCGCGACAAAGCTATAGAGGATGCTTGCAAGCAACTAGGTACACCATTGACTACGAACGAACTCATTTTGCTACCGCCGCAAGCGGTCTTAAGAATGTGCCTGTTTCTACCTGCTATCCCTACCGTAGTGGCAACCGTTGATACACTGTGGAATTATGCGGTGAGTGAAGAGTTGAGTGAAACCACATCTGCTGACTGGGAAAAAACCTGCTATCGTTACCGCGCGATTCACTGCGATCGGATAAGCGATCGAGAATTGGTTGAGTGTTTGGTAAAAGCAAAAGAACTCAATTTATACCCCTATGTCCAACATTTTGGACAGCAAGACTGCCTCAAAACTTGGTCGAGCCTGTTTGCTTATGAAGGGGAGTTCCCACCGCCGCGAGGTGATTTTTACAGAAAAAAGCACACTTGGCTTGACAGAATATCCGACGTTTGTTTGCGCGAGTAATTTACGCGAGCAAGTCCTATAAGTAATAGAAGACCTAGGTTTAGTTGCCTAGGTTTTTTTGATTTGAGTATTTTTACCTTGACCTCGAAATACTTGAGGTTTACACTTGCTCTCTCTAGTCTATTTTTTCACTTAGCCGCCTACAGTAGGCGGCTACGCCAGAAAATAGAGAGATGTGGCAAATGTCACCGTAATACACCGTAATAAAAATCAACCCTATCAGGGTTAGGACGGTGACTCACCGTGATAAAAGTAAGTGACTGTAACTGCCTAAACCTTATGGGTTTGAACAAAAAAGTATAGCGTTGTATAGCAAAAAAAAATGTTCAAACCCTATGGGCTTATGCAAGTCCTTTTTCGCTATTGATTGCCACATTTTGCTACCCCTGCCATCATCCGATAGATTATAATCGGAGTCAGGACTGATTGATGCTTCCCGCAGAGATTAGTTCGCCCGGTCTGCGGGCAAAAAAAAGAGCCGCGAAGCCTTTGACGAGGAACGCGACAAAACAAAAATAATTCTAGATTCACTTTAACTCGATCGTGCCGCCAGCGGCAAAAAATTTAAAGTCCTACAACTCAATTTTTTTAATTTTTGGGTTTTGCGGATTTTGCGTTCCTCGTCTTTGAGCATAGCGACTCTCCTTGTATAACTACTTTGGAGAACGTTATGTATAGTATATCTACTCTTGGTACATCCATCAACTCTGTCGGTAACAATTATTCACAATTAAGCGAAGATCACGAATATCAGATCGTTGCAAGGCGTGCGATCAAAGCTGAATGGGCACGGGCTAACTGTCAGACCTGCGACATCCCGAAAGCTTCGGTAATGTTGGGATATGATGCAAAATCAGCAGGCATTATGCTGATATCGGATGAGTACGGTCAGTGGCAATTTCGTCCCGATGAACCTTGGGCTTCATCCGATGGCAGTAAACCCAAGTACCGCACCCCAAAGCACGAGTACGATCTATTCCTAGCCAAGCACCCCGAAATGAAGGGATACTGGCGAGACCTAGACGCACTCAAAGCTCGATGCTTCACTATTGACGGCAAACCCTACCTACTCATCACAGAAGGTGGGTTCAAAGCAATAATGGGTTGCCAGCACGGTATCCCTACTGTTGCCCTGGTTGGAGTAACAATGGGTTTGACACCAAAAGCCAAAGGAGAACCCGATTTAGTACCAGGGTTAAAACGGTTGGCTGAAGCTGGTTTTAATTTCATCATTACTTTTGACTCCGATGACCCGGTAAAAAAACCGGAAACCGTAAAAAATGTTCGTTATGCAGAAAAAAAACTTGCAGAACGCCTGAAAGTTTACGGCTGTGAGGTATTGTCAGTTACGGGTAAATGGAATCACGAGGACGGTAAAGGGATGGATGATTTCATCCAAAAGAACGGGATTGAGGCTTTCAGGGCAATCCTGATGAAAGCGACAGAGATGGGCGCTGAAGCGCGTGGCACAGGTGATAGCGGTTCACTGAGTAAGTCCAAAAAACCACCTACTCCCCGTGAGATTGGAGCACAACTGGCCGAGCAATATGGGCATCAGTGGAAATATGATGATGAGCAAAAAACGTGGCGGGTATACTCCGGTAAACACTGGGAAAAGATAGGACTGGGTGCTTTCACCAGCTTAGTTAAAACTACTATTGACGCAAAGGGCGTAAACTACACCGGAAGTGCATATATCAAGGACGCTGTTGAACTACTCCAATACGACTTGCGCCAAATTCGCTGGCAATACTGGGACAGAAAGCGATATATCAATTTCAGCAACACCGTACTGGACGGCGAAAAACTCGCTACTCTGGAACACTCACCCGGAATGGGGTTCACCTCATTTCTGCCGTTCAATTACAAGCCTCTCGAAGGTGATTTAAACGATACTTTAGAGGCTTTACGGGTAAACTGCCCAAGCATCCATAAATTCTTCCGCACGGCAATGCAGGACGATGAACGCAAGATGCTCAAATTACTGGCCATCTGTAATGCCATCCTCAAACATCGGTTCTTTGACTTGCAGATGTTCGTTCACCTGGTAGGTGCACCGGGTTCCGGCAAGGGTACTTTTGCCCGGTTGATGGAGAAGTTAGTCGGACGGGAGAACTTTAAGGGATGTCAACTAGATCGCCTTTCAGATGGCTCAACAAGGGCATCGGTAGTCGATAAGCAATTGGTGGTTTTTGCTGATGAGAGGAAGCCTGTAGGTATTGACTCAATCCTCAGCTTTACTGGGGGCGATGCCGTAAGTTACCGGGAGTTGCACACTCCGGCTGCTGACGCTTTTTTTTACGGCTGCCTTTTAATCTGTAGTAACAAACCCATCTTTGTTGGGGATACCACCGGACTAGAACGCCGACTTTGCCTAGTTCATTTTGATAACCCCATTCCTACCGAAAAACGCGACCACAGCATCGAAAGCCAGTTCGAGGGTGAAATACCCGCATTAATAGGGATAGCGCTCTCGCTGACCGATACTGCCGTTACTCAGGCTATCCGAGGCATCGGCTCAGAACGGATTGCTGAGTTTAAGTACAAAGAATGGGAGATGAAGTGCGAGACGGACTCGATCGCAGCTTTTTTTGATATGGAGTTGGTGTTAGACCCGACTGCGACGACATCTGTTGGCAAGCTTTACGATGCCTATAAGTATTTTTGCCAAGAGGGGGGGAAATTGAAAGCCTTCAGCGTCGTTAAATTCCCGAAAATATTGGCTGACATCTTGGCTGACGAGAATTTGCCTGTAACTCGACACCAGGGACGTATCGCAACCTTCGAGGGGCTGAGGTTGCGAGAAAGGTCGGACACGCACCCAACCCATTCCGAGATATTAGCGGGAGTTGATGCGGGAGTTGATGCGGGAGTTGATGCGGGAGTTGAATCCGCACGGGGTATACATCAGCGGGAGTTGCGGGAGTTTGGCGCTAAATATTTAAGGGAAAGTACAAACGATGATAATTACCCGATTGAAGCGGAGGAAAGTGAATCAGAAATAGATTTATCCCTCTCAACTCCCGCAACTCCCGCTGATGCCCTATTAGCAAGGGATACAACCCCCGCTGAAGTGGTGCAACCTACCCCCTCAAGTCCTGCAAGTCCTGCGGGCTCCCTGCAAAACGCTGCAAACAAACGTTGGGCTAGCAAACTGGCTGACGATATGCGGGAGGCTATTGCTGATTGCGATCGCGAGAAGGCAAAGGAAGTTATGGATCGAGTTAAAACATCCGCCCCTCAAGTCCGAGGATTTTTTGCTAAAAGCTTTACCGAGGAAGAAAACCGGAGTATTCGCCTGTTAAAAAATTCTAATTCTGATTCACCCTCAAATTCGGTGTCTGAACCAGTAACAACCAACCAGACCCATCTTGCCATCGGTGACT